>NZ_HF991090.1:0-55434 GCF_000432295.1 Bacteroides sp. CAG:189 | reverse complement strand
AAGCACAAAAGAATCACTACGACTGTAGCAAAGGCGAAGGCGTTGAAGAAATTTGTTGAGCCTTTGATCACAAAGTCTAAAGAAGACACGACAAACTCTCGTCGTGTTGTATTTAGCAATTTGCAAGATAAGATTGCTGTAACAGAATTGTTCAAGGAAATCTCTGTGAAAATTGCAGATCGTCCGGGTGGTTATACTCGTATTATCAAGACTGGTCATCGTTTAGGTGATAATGCAGAAATGTGCTTCATTGAACTTGTTGATTACAACGAAAACATGGCAAAAGAGAAAGTTGCAAAGAAAGCTACTCGTACTCGTCGTTCGAAAAAAGCCGCTACAGAGGCTGCTCCTGTTGCTGAAGTTCTTGCAACTGAAGAACCTAAAGCTGAATCGGCAGAATAATTTAGTAATTGTTCTTATAGATATAGAAAAGGTTGCCTTGAAAAAGGTGACCTTTTTTGTTTTCAATTCTAAAGATACTTTAATTAACTCTTTCACTGAACATTCGGATTGGATATTCTGTTATATTTGCAGGGAGATATGGCAAAATTTGTAAAGGTAATATTGTTTTTGTTGTTTGCTGTAACACTTCATTGTGTAGCGAGCAATCTTTTCACTGAAATACCGGTGGAAGGTCAATATGATTTTACTTATACGGCATATTCGCAGAAAGTGACCAGTGCTCAATTGCCTTATTTCCCTGAAGGTGAGTTGTCAAGTGCAGTTCAATCCCATCAGATAATGACTTCCCGTATACAGCGTATTAATCTACTTGAATATTCAATGTCCTTGAAAGCCTTGGCTCTGAAGCTTTCATCGCGAGAAGCTGTTTTGGTGCAGCATCGTGGGCGACTATATGGTACTACTACTTCTTATTATTGTCACCCGTCGAGTGAATATTATGTCTTTACTTTAAGGCGTATTATTATTTAGCTGTTTTAATTTATTGGTTCTGTTTTATTTTGGATAATGCATCAAATATATGTGTTATTATTTATCTTATTTTTTATTCTACTAATAAATTAAACTCATTATAATATGGCAACGCAAACTATCGATGCAACGATTTTTGCATCTTCTCATCCTGATATTGTAAAACGTACAAGTCTTTCTGGAGTTATTTTTTCTGGTTTAATTTTACTTGTTGGTGTATTAGCTTTTGTCTCTACTTTTGAGATGGAAGACCGTTCTTCTACCTTAAGTATGGGATTAATGGTTATAGGCTCCGGAATGTTCTTAATTGGTATTTTCCGTTTGTTCTGGAAATCAAAAGAGGTTGTTTATCTACCTACTGGTAGTGTTGCAAAAGAACAAAGTATATTTTTTGATTTGAAATATATGGATCAATTGAAGGAAATGGTGAAATCTGGTATGTTTCCTGTTGATACGATGCTGAAAAGTGAGAGTAGTGGGAACATCCGTATGGATGTAATACTTTCCGAAGATAAGAAGTTTGCGGCTGTGCAGTTGTTCCAGTTTGTACCTTATACATATAATCCTATAACTTCAGTGCAGTATTTTACGAATGGAGAGGCATCTGCTGTAGCTGCTTTTCTGTCAAAATGTAAGTTACGCTAAGGCTTAACTTTAATTTGCAGGGAATGGGGATTAGTCGTCTATGACGGCTATCCCCATTTTTTTCATTAAAAAGCATGCATTCATATTTTGTGCAACACCATTCCTCATTTGGTAAGAGAAGGTGAGTTCATTGTTTGTAATATCTGCTTCAAAGCAGTAATTGCGAATGTTGCTCGGAAAGAGATCGATAAGAGTACCTAACATTAGGTCATGAGTAGCTATGATACCATTCGTATGTAGGGTCATGAATTGCTTGATTAAGGCAAAGGAGCCTTTCTGTTTATCGGTAGAGTTTGTACCTTTTAAAATTTCATCGAGGATAATAAATAGCTCTTCACCGGCATTTAGCTTGTCGATAATCAGTTTCAGCCGTTTTAATTCGGCGAAGAAATAGGATTCGTTGTCTGTGAGTGAGTCACTGGTGCGCAGGCTGGTAATCAATCGAGAAGGGTATAGCTTTATTTGTTCGGCCCATACGGGAGCACCGATGCAGGCAAGCAGATAGTTGATTCCTACGGTACGGAGATAAGTACTTTTACCTGCCATGTTGGCTCCGGTAATGATAATGAAGAATGGGCGTTTGGTGATATTTATATTATTGCGAATACATTTATCCCGATTCATCAGTGGATGCCCGAGTGCTTTAGCTGTCATCTCAAAAGGTTGCGAACTGATTTCCGGATAGATATATTCCGGATGATTGTAGGCGAAAGTAGCCAATGAACAATAAGCATCTATTTCTCCAATGGCTTTGAGCCAAGACGGAAGCTCCGAAGCATGATCTTCTTTCCAGGCTTCAATTCTCATGATTTGTCTCAGTTCCCAAAACAACGAGCCATTGAGAACAAAAGACATCAGCATATTGCCGCGTTGGTCGAGGGCATTCATTAGAGCTGTGAGTTTTTTAACAGCTTGCGATGCAGTTTGTTTTTTGCCGCCTACCAATTGTTGTATTTCCTGAAGAACGGTGCTTTGTAGGCTTTTTTCTTCTATTATACGGATAAGATTAGCATATGTTGCCAATATCTGAAGTTTCTTGCCATATAGGGTTTGTATTTTGGTAATGCCTTTGGAAAAAGCCAGACTGAGCAAAAAGAATCCTACAAAGGCCACACTTGGTATTGTACTGGATATTATACCTGCGATAGCCAATGTAATAAGTATAATATTAGTTACAGGAACAATGATGGGAAGTGCTCGTAGCAAGATGCGATTTCGATAATAACTCGGACTGTCGGCCCAGGCTATTATCTCTTTTTCATCTGCAGATTTCCCTTTGTACAATAAGCCGAGGATACGAAAATGCTGCCGCATTTCAAATTCCGAGGTCAGTTCTTTTACTCCTTCTTGCCGTTTTTCTATTTCTTCTTTACTTTCCAAGTGATTATTAAGCCAGTGGACTAAGCGCTTTTTACCCAGATCGGTTGATGTACGATTAATGTATTGGAAAAGTGAGTGTTCACCGAATACGTCTAAGTCATACGAATAAAGATGCGCCGGATCGATAAATTCCTTCCCACCGTCAAAAGAAGAAGTATCGTAATTTATAGCTTGCAGTTCCTGCTGGTTTATTTCTATTTTTTTTTCAAGATATTCTTTTTCATAAAACAGACGATTGTGGAGCTTTACCAAAAAGATGAAAGGAAGAAAAGTGATGGCAGCTATTCCGGTTACGATGAGCCATCCGTTTTCCCAGAAATGAATGACTCCTACAATTCCTGCAATAAAAAGAATGAATCGTAAAGTACTGATACGGTAGATACGTCGTTTCTCTTTACTTAGCTTTTGTTCTGTTTCTCTAATGATATTCTGATAAGTTTGAATGATGTCATCTAATTGTTTCATTACCGCTTTATTGTTTTTTACAAATGTACTATATTAACAGTCAGGCTGTATTAAGCTTGTTTTTGTCAAGAGTAGATTTACTTTTTATTAACTAAAGCCTATCTGTTTCGAAAGTCGTTCTCAATTTTTTCGTCACATAGTATGTGAAGTGAGTTGATAAGTAATGTGATTACTCTTGACATACTATCTAATTAGTCGTAAGACGGCATTAAAAATGACAAAATTATGGTAGAAATCTTGTTCGGATATCCGGTATATTAGTTTTTTCTCCGGTAGGTAAAATAAAAAAAGGAAAAAGCCGCAACCTTTTCCTTTTATCCTATTTAAATCTTAATATACTTTATAAATAGTGATACAAAGATACTATAATCTGCGGCTTCTATCAAGCTTTTCCCTTTTTTTTGAAACTTTTGCTTTGAAAACTTGCTTCAGTAAGTCAAATGGTGTAACTTTCCAAACGATTAATGCCAGTGAAAGGAGATGCTTATGAAGAAACTGTGGATTATTTGTTTTATGACTCTTGTGGGACTGCATCTGGCTGCACAAGATATTGTTTATTCCACCTTAAAAGATTTGTTAGCCCATAAGGGGGATACGGTGGCGGCGTTGAAAATCGAAAAACGGACGAAGAATCAGATTTCATTGTCTGGAGGGGCCGATTATAAAATCAGTGCCGATGATAATAAAGCATTGTGTAAGTATCTGAAAGGGCGTTGTTATGCGGTACAGTCGGATACATCACTTTATGTTAATTGCAAGAAGTTGCGTTATAAACGTTTACGCTTCGGCGGTTGGTATGCTCCTGCTATGTGGCTTGACGGGAATGTCTTTTTTAGTGCAGTACCTTTGGGATCTGTTGCAGGCGGTTCGTCAGTGACGATGGATGTTACATTAGGGGGATCGGTCGGTGACGCCATTGCAGCTTCGGGTTTGGTTTCGAAACGAGTGTATTACGAGATCGATGCAACTACCGGTAAAGTAGATTTTGTCGGAAAGGATCGTATGTGTGCTTTGTTGGAGTCGTATCCCGAGTGGAAAGAGGAATATTTGAAGGAAAACAGTGAGTCGGCGAAGACCACCGGCAAGTATCTGCAGTTGCTTAAGGAACTCGATAAATAATCTTTTTGATAATAAATATTCCGAATACTTTGTAATTCCATCTCTTTTATTTATCTTGCGGAGAGTTATCAGGCTGTAAAAACTGACAGTTTGTAATCCTTAATCATCGTTTATTATGAAAATAACTCTCAGCAACACTTTGCCTGCCTATCCGGCTTTTGTGGAAGGCATACGGCGAGCACCGGATCGCGGCTATACTCTTACCCCGGCACAGACGGTCATGGCTTTGAAGAATGCCTTACGTTACATTCCTACCGAACTTCATGAACAACTTATTCCAGAGTTTATGGAAGAACTTCGTACTCGTGGAAGAATTTACGGTTATCGTTTCCGTCCCACAGGAGATTTGAAAGCCAAACCTATCGATGAATATCGGGGAAAGTGCATAGAGGGGAAAGCCTTTCAAGTGATGATTGATAATAACCTCTGTTTCGATATCGCTCTTTACCCTTACGAACTTGTTACTTATGGTGAAACCGGACAAGTATGCCAGAATTGGATGCAGTATCGTCTTATAAAGCAATATCTTGAAGAACTGACACAGGAACAAACCTTAGTAATCGAGTCCGGACATCCGTTGGGATTATTCCGTTCGCGCCCCGATGCTCCGCGAGTGATTATTACGAATGCCATGATGGTGGGGCAGTTTGATAATCAGCGTGACTGGCACATCGCCATGCAGATGGGAGTGGCCAATTATGGGCAGATGACGGCCGGTGGCTGGATGTATATTGGGCCGCAAGGTATTGTGCACGGCACTTTCAATACTTTATTGAATGCCGGACGGATGAAACTCGGTATTCCTCAAGATAAAGATTTGCGCGGACATTTGTTTGTCTCTTCCGGCTTGGGAGGAATGAGCGGGGCACAACCCAAAGCGGCGGAAATTGCCGGAGCCGCCTGTATCATTGCCGAAGTGGATGCTTCGCGTATCGAAACCCGTTACAAACAGGGATGGGTAGGGCATGTTACCGATTGTATAGTTGAAGCGTTCCGTATCGTATATGAGGCGATGGAGCGTCGAGAGCCTTGTTCGGTCGCTTATCATGGTAATGTGGTTGATCTGCTGGAATATGCGGAAAAAGAAAATATATCGATTGAATTGCTCTCTGATCAAACCTCCTGCCATGCTGTTTACGAAGGAGGTTATTGTCCTGCCGGACTGACATTTGAGGAACGCACCCGGATGTTGCATGAATCTCCCGAAAAATTTCGTCTTTTGGTGAACCAGGCCTTGCGCCGTCATTTTGAAGTTATAAAGAAACTCGTGGCGCGTGGCACTTATTTCTTCGATTATGGAAATTCTTTTATGAAAGCCATTTATGATGCCGGTATCCGGGAAATTTCCCGGAATGGTACGGACGAAAAGGACGGTTTTATCTGGCCCAGCTATGTGGAAGATATTATGGGGCCGGAGTTGTTTGATTATGGATATGGTCCTTTTCGTTGGGTATGCTTGAGCGGCAAGCACGAAGACTTGATAAAGACCGATCATGCTGCGATGGAATGTATTGATGTGAATCGCCGAGGGCAAGACTTGGATAATTATAACTGGATACGTGATGCAGAGAAGAACCGTCTGGTGGTGGGCACTCAAGCCCGTATTTTGTATCAAGATGCAGTGGGACGGATGAACATCGCTCTTCGTTTCAATGAAATGGTGCGGCGGGGCGAAGTCGGTCCTATCATGTTGGGGCGCGATCATCACGATGTCAGCGGTACAGATTCTCCTTTCCGTGAAACCTCCAACATCAAAGACGGAAGTAATGTGATGGCTGATATGGCCGTGCAGTGTTTTGCCGGTAACTGTGCACGGGGCATGAGCCTTGTTGCCTTGCATAATGGGGGAGGAGTAGGCATCGGGAAGGCCATAAACGGCGGATTCGGTATGGTGTGCGATGGTAGCGAACGTGTCGATGAGATTCTGCGTTCGGCCATGCTTTGGGACGTGATGGGAGGTGTGGCCCGCCGTTCGTGGGCCCGTAACGGGCATGCCATGGAGACGAGTGAAACTTTTAACACGACCCACGGTGATAATTATCACATTACCATGCCTTACGTAGCAGATGAAGAACTTATTAATAAATTAATTGCCCAACTATGAATTGGAATAAAATCATTGAGTGTGTCCCTAACTTCAGCGAGGGACGCGACCTAAAGAAAATAGATAAAATAGTATCCCCATTCCGGGCCCGTTCCGGCGTGAAACTACTTGATTACAGTAATGATGAAGATCATAACCGATTGGTCGTAACCCTTGTCGGTGAGCCGGCGGCACTATGTGATGCTGTGATCGAAGCCATCGGGATTGCCGTTGAACTTATCGATCTGAATCATCATACCGGACAACATCCACGCATGGGAGCCGTTGATGTTGTTCCTTTCATTCCGATAAAGAATGTTACTATGGAGGAAGCCATCGCCCTTTCCAAAGAAGTGGGTGCAAAAGTGGCAGAACTCTACCACCTTCCCGTCTTCCTTTATGAAAAGTCTGCTTCCGCCCCTCATCGTGAGAATCTGGCAGTTGTTCGCAAAGGAGAATTTGAAGGCATGGCTGAAAAGATCAAACTTCCCGAATGGACTCCTGATTTCGGCCCTGCTGAACGGCATCCNNATTCCTGATTCCGGCCCTGCTGAACGGCATCCGACTGCCGGAACCGTCGCCATCGGTGCCCGTATGCCATTGGTAGCTTACAATATCAATCTCAGTACACCTAATTTGGAGATTGCCCATGACATTGCCAAGAAAATCCGTTTTATCGGCGGTGGCTTGCGTTACTGCAAGGCGATGGGAGTTGAATTGAAAGACCGTGGAATAACACAAGTTTCCATTAATATGACCGATTATACGAAAACCGCCCTTTATCGTGCCTTTGAACTGGTACGTATTGAAGCCCGTCGGTATGGCGTCAGTATTGTGGGTAGCGAGATTATCGGTCTTGTTCCGATGGAAGCATTGATAGATACGGCTTCCTATTACCTCGGTTTAGAGAACTTCTCGATGCAGCAAGTGCTTGAAGCGCGGATTATGGAGGAATAGGAGAAGGCAAATTTGTGTTCTGATAATAATGAACTATAATGAGTGAAAACCTGATAATATTTAATGCAAAGGTTGTGACCCCTTTGGGATTCTCGGCTCGAAAGGGGAAGGAAATATCCCGGTTGCATGTAATTGAAAACGGAACGGTGGAAGTGACCGATGGCATTATCACTTATGTCGGTGAAAATCGCGGTGAGGAGCGTGATGGCTTTTATCACCGTTATTGGCACTATAATGCCCGTGGGAAATGCTTGTTACCCGGTTTTGTAGATTCACATACCCATTTTGTTTTTGGTGGCGAGCGTGCCGAAGAGTTCTCCTGGCGGCTGAAAGGTGAAAGCTATATGTCCATTATGCAGCGTGGGGGAGGAATTGCCAGCACAGTGAAAGCAACCCGTGAGCTGAACTTTATAAAGATGCGTACCAAAGCGGAAAGTTTTCTGAGAAAGATGAGCACGATGGGGGTTACCACGGTTGAGGGCAAGAGTGGTTACGGGCTCGATCGCGAGACCGAACTGCTGCAGTTGAAAGTCATGCGCAGTTTGAATAATGATGAACACAAGCGGGTGGATATTGTTTCCACCTTCTTGGGTGCACATGCTTTGCCACCGGAGTATGCGGGAGAAAGTGATGCGTATATCGATTTTCTTATCGACAAAATGCTTCCGTTGGTTCGTGAGAATGAACTGGCAGAATGTTGCGATGTATTCTGTGAGCAAGGTGTGTTCTCCATCGCGCAATCCCGGCGTCTGCTTGCTGCTGCCAAAGAACAAGGCTTTTTGTTGAAACTCCATGCCGACGAAATTGTTTCTTTAGGTGGTGCCGAGCTGGCTGCCGAGCTGAAAGCCTTGTCCGCCGATCATTTGCTGCATGCTTCTGATGCCGGAATTCGTGCTATGGCCGATGCCGGAGTGGTGGCTACCTTGCTTCCTCTGACTGCATTTGCCCTGAAAGAACCTTATGCCCGTGGGCGTGACATGATAGATGCCGGCTGTGCCGTAGCTTTGGCAACCGATCTCAATCCCGGCAGTTGTTTTTCCGGTTCTATTCCTCTCACTTTTGCTTTGGCCTGCATTTATATGGGCTTTACCATCGAAGAAGCCATCACTGCGCTTACCCTGAATGGGGCTGCCGCATTGAATCGTGCAGACCGAATCGGCAGTATCGAGGTCGGCAAGCAGGGTGATTTTGTAGTACTCGACTCAACAGATTATAATATTCTACCTTATTATATAGGTATGAATTGTGTGAATACCACGATAAAGAACGGAGTTCTTTATCCCGTAGTTTAATGATAAAAATAAAAAAGAAAATAACTATGTTAGTAGATTCAACCGTCAAAGATTTTCTGGCTAAAGTGGCCGGGAGTGATCCGGTTCCCGGTGGTGGCAGTATTGCCGCTCTTAACGGTGCTATAGCAGCCGCATTGGCAGCTATGGTTGCAGGGCTGACTGTCGGTAAGAAAGGATATGAAGAGAATGAAGAACAGATGCAGCGTATCCAGACCCTTACCATTCGTCAGAAAGAGGAGTTTCTGATTGATGTCGATCGTGATTCTGAGGCCTATAATAAAGTGTTCGATTGTTTTCGGATGCCTAAATCGACAGAGGACGAGAAGAGTGCCCGTAGCGCTGCCATCCAGGAAGCAACACGGTTTGCCGCTCTCGTGCCTATGCAGGTGGCACGCAATGCTTATGAGCTAATGGCTATTATTGCCGATGTGGCCAGACTGGGCAACCGAAACGCGGTGACTGATGCCTGTGTTGCTATGATGTCCGCCCGATCTGCCGTACTGGGAGCTTTGATGAATGTCCGTATAAATCTTGGAACATTAAAGGATAAAGCATTTGTCGCAGAACTCCAGGCCGAAGCCGATGAACTGGAACGTAAGACCTGTGAAAAAGAGAAAGAATTACTGGATATAGTCAATCAGGATTTAAGAGTATGAATAACGTTTATTACGTAGGTTCCGGTGAACTTACTTTCGATATTATCGAACGCATTATCAATGAAAATCTGAAACTGGAGCTTGCTCCCGAAGCAAAGCTGCGTATTCAGAAATGTCGCGATTATCTGGATCAGAAGATTGCTGCTTCCAACACCCCTCTTTACGGTATAACTACCGGTTTCGGTTCGTTGTGCAATAAAAACATCTCTCCTGATGAGTTGGGTACTCTTCAGGAGAACCTTATAAAGAGTCATGCATGCAGTGTCGGCGAAGAAATTCGTCCGGTGATTATTAAATTAATGATGCTTTTTAAGGCTCATGCCCTTTCATTGGGACATAGTGGTGTACAGGTAATTACTGTGCAGCGTATTTTAGATTTCTTTAATAACGATGTAATGCCCATCGTTTACGACCGTGGATCATTGGGGGCATCCGGTGATCTGGCGCCATTGGCCAATCTCTTTTTGCCATTGATCGGAGTTGGTGATGTTTATTATAAAGGCAAGAAGCGTGAAGCTATCAGTGTGCTCGATGAATTTGGCTGGGAACCGGTGAAACTGATGAGTAAAGAAGGGCTTGCCCTGCTCAACGGAACCCAGTTTATGAGCGCCAACGGTGTGTTTGCTATTCTTAAGGCCTTCCGGCTTTCTAAAAGAGCCGATCTCATAGCCGCCCTTTCTCTTGAGGCTTTTGACGGCCGGATAGAACCTTTCATGGACTGTATCCAACAGATTCGTCCGCATAAAGGGCAGATAGAAACCGGTGAAGCCTTTCGTACTCTTCTTGAAGGTAGTGAACTCATTTCCAGACCCAAAGAACATGTACAAGACCCCTATTCGTTTCGTTGCATTCCGCAGGTACACGGTGCTACCAAAGATGCCATCCGTTATGTCGCTTCCGTGCTACTGACCGAAATTAACTCCGTAACGGATAATCCCACCATTTTTCCCGATGACGACCGTATCATTTCCGGTGGAAATTTTCATGGCCAGCCTCTTGCCATCTCCTATGATTTTCTTGCCATCGCCCTTGCCGAGCTTGGAAATATATCCGAGCGCCGTATAGCACAACTTATTATGGGGCTCCGTGGATTGCCGGAATTTCTGGTGGCCAATCCCGGACTCAATTCCGGATTTATGATTCCTCAGTATGCAGCCGCCTCAATGGTTAGTCAGAATAAAATGTACTGCTATGCTGCATCCAGTGATTCCATTGTTTCCTCCAACGGACAAGAAGACCATGTCAGCATGGGGGCCAATGCTGCTACGAAGCTATATAAGGTAATGGACAATCTGGAGCATATTCTGGCCATCGAACTAATGAATGCCGCCCAAGGCATTGAATTCCGGCGTCCGGAGAAAACCTCTCCGAGATTGGAGCGTTTCCTTACCGAGTATCGTAAGGAGGTTCCTTTTGTTAAAGACGATATTGTAATGTACAAAGAGATTCATAAAACAGTCGCTTTCCTCAACCGTACAAAGTTCGATTATTGAAAACTGCTTTCTTTTTTGCGTGCAAACAACACTCGATACAAGGAAAACAGCAACGGATATATCCCGGTGATTTATCGGAATATATCCGTTGTTTGTCGATTATTACCCTTATGTTGACGAGAAAACTTTTTCGGCGTATAGTCGTTTTTCTATTTTTGCAATAGATTAAATGTTAACACTTGTTTTCAGATTGCTTATTAACCTATAATAATTATCAAATGTAGGGGATTTATATGGAAACTAAATTCGTAATCTGAGTTTTCTATCTATCTTTGTCCCGCTTCCATTATTTATAAATTATGGAATCATTGGCAATTAGAAGTCTAATTATAAAGAAACGGATGATGAGTGATAACGCAAAAGAAACTTCCAACAGAGCGGAATTGAGGGATAGAATTATTGTGAAGGCGACCGAAGCATTCACTGCACATGGTATTAAAAGCATAACGATGGATGATATTGCCACTTCGTTAGGTATATCGAAACGTACGCTTTATGAAGTTTTTGAGGACAAAGAAACTCTGTTGAGAGAGGTTCTTTTGAAAAATCAAGTTGATAAGAATGAGTTTCTGGAAAATCTCCTTGCTGAATCGACTAATGTACTGGAAGTTATTTTAGTCTGTTTCCAGAAAAGTATCGAGATGTTTCATAAGACCAACAAGCGTTTTTTTGAAGATCTGAAGAAATACCCCAGTATATATAATATGATGAAGAACAGTCGCGAAAAAGAGTCGGAAAGTACGATTGCTTTCTTCAAGTCCGGAGTAGAGCAGGGGATATTTCGTGATGATGTCAATTTTGCGATTATCAATTTGTTGGTTCGTGAGCAATTTGATTTATTGCTGAATACGAATATTTGTAGTGAATATCCTTTTTTGGAAGTTTATGAATCTATAATGTTCACTTTTATCAGGGGAATTGCTACGGAAAAAGGAGCAAAAGTATTGGAAACATTTATACAGGAATATCGGAAAAATAGAATAGAGCGCGCAGAAAATAACCCTTTCGGATTGATAAACAACTAAAATGTAAAAAGTAGAAAATTGATTTTATGAACAGAATGAGAAAATTATTGGGCAAGAAGATACTTCTGGCTGTAGTGCTGGCTGTCTTTACCGGTGGCTTGGTACGGGCGCAAGAGGTGAAAGATACCTTGACCTTGACTTTGGATAAAGCGTTGGAGATTGCACTGAGCGAGAATCCCACCATGAGGGTGGCCGATCAGGAAATCCAATTGAAAAAAGAAGCAAAGAAGGAAGCTTATGGAGGATTATTTCCGGAAGTGGCATTGTCAGGAAGCTACTCGCGTACCCTGAAAAAACAGACCATGGTGATGGACTTCGCAGGCGAGGCGCAAACTATTCAGGTCGGTTCGGACAACTCTTACAGTGGAGGATTGACGGTGAATCTGCCGATTTTTGCACCGGCTCTTTATAAGAGTATAAATCTGACTAAAGCAGATGTGGATCTGGCTATGGAAAAGGCCCGTTCTTCCAAATTGGATTTGATAAACCAAGTGACGAAAGCATACTATCAATTGCTGTTGGCGCAGGATAGCTATGAAGTAATGTTGCAGAGCTACAATCAGGCAGAGATTAACTTTGAGGTAGTGAGTGCTAAATATGCACAGGGAACTGTGAGCGAATACGATAAGATTCGTGCAGATGTGCAGGTACGTAGTTTGAAGCCGGGGGTTGTTTCCGCCCGTAACGGCATTAATCTGGCCAGATTGCAATTGCAGGTGTTGATGGGGATGAATACGGATATTCCTGTGGCAGTCGAGGGTAATTTGAAAGACTATGAAATGGTCATGTTTCGTCGTCAGTTAAGCGCTGATCCGTTGAGCTTGCAGAATAATAGCAGCTTGAAGCAGATGGATATGAACGGTGTTTTGTTGGAAAAGAACCTGTCATTATTGCGTACAAACTTCATGCCTACGTTGGCGGCATCGTTCAGCTATATGTATACTTCGTTGAACAATGATTTTAAGATGGCGCATTATAAGTGGTTCCCTTATTCAACGGTCGGATTGAGTTTGAGTATTCCTTTGTTCAAAGCAAGTAACTTTACGAAAGTGAAACAGACAAAGATCCAGATACAGCAATTGGCTGAGAATCGTGTGAATACGGAACGTCAATTGACGATGCAAGCCACCAGTTATCTCGATAATATGGCAGCGAGTACCGAGCAGGTAGTCAGTAATAAAGAAAATATTGTTCAGGCTGAAAAAGGGCGTTTGATTGCGCAGAAACGTTACGAAGTAGGTAAGGGGACTATTCTTGAATTGAACGATTCGGAAGTGGCGTTGACTCAGGCACAACTTACTTACAACCAGTCAATTTATGATTATCTGGTATCTAAGGCAGACCTTGACCAGGTATTAGGAAGAGAAGAGATAACAGAATAAATCAGAAAAATAAAATAACATAGAAAACGATATGAAAAAGAGTATCCAATTAGTAGCCCTGTTTGCCCTTACGCTGTTGGGCTCATGTACTGGAGGAAATGAACAGAAGGCTGCTGAAAAAGTAGAAGAAAAACCAAGAGTGAAATTGGCAGATGTAACGGCACGCCCTGTAGATCAGATACAAGAATACACGGCAACTGTAGAAGCAGAAGTCAAGAATAATATAGCACCGTCGTCTCCAGTAAGAATCGACCGGATTTTTGTTGAAGTTGGCGATCGCGTTTCCAAAGGGCAGAAATTGGTACTGATGGATGCTGCCAATCTGCAACAGATGAAATTGCAGCTTGAAAACAAACGTCTCGAATTTAATCGTGCCGATGAACTTTATAAAGTGGGCGGTACCTCTAAATCGGAGTGGGACGCTTTGAAAATGGCACTTGAAGTACAGGAAACCGCTTATAAAAACCTGATGGAGAATACCACATTGGTTAGCCCCATTAATGGTGTGGTTACCGCGCGTAATTATGACAACGGTGATATGTATAGCGGTGGAAATCCGGTATTAGTAGTAGAACAGATTACTCCGGTGAAATTGATGATCAATGTTTCTGAAACTTATTTTACAAAGGTGAAGAAAGGCGCTCCCGTTTCTGTAAAACTCGATGTATACGGAGACGAAGAATTTGCAGGAAAGATCAGCTTGGTTTATCCGACGGTAGATGCAGCTACCCGTACTTTCCCGGTAGAGATTAAATTGGAGAATAAGGACCAACGTGTTCGTCCGGGAATGTTTGCCCGTGCCACTCTCAATTTCGGAACCCAGGATAATGTGGTTGTTCCCGATTTGGCTATTGTGAAGCAGGCCGGTTCCGGTGACCGTTATGTATTTGTATACAAAGATGGAAAAGTTTCCTACAACAAGGTAGAATTGGGACGTCGTATGGGTACAGAATATGAGTTGAAGTCCGGTGTGCCCAACAACTCTCAAGTGGTGATTGCCGGGCAGACACGTTTGATAAACGGTGCTGAAGTAGAGGTAGAAAAATAAGTATTAACGATTAGTGATGAGTGATAAGTGGCCGGCATAGTTATATGCTTTCATTGATCGTTAATCACTAAACAACTAATCACTAAAATAACATGAGTTTATACGAAGGAGCGGTAAAAAAACCGATTATGACCTCCCTCTGCTTCCTTGCAGTGGTGATCTTTGGTCTGTTCTCTTTATCAAAGTTGCCTATCGACTTGTATCCGGATATCGATACGAATACGATCATGGTAATGACCGCTTATCCGGGCGCCAGTGCTTCGGATATAGAAAATAATGTAACCCGGCCGTTGGAAAATACGTTGAATGCTGTCAGTAATTTGAAGCATATCACTTCCCGGTCGTCAGAAAATATGTCTCTGATTACGTTGGAGTTCGAGTTTGGTAATGATATCGACGTATTGACGAATGATGTCCGTGACAAACTCGATATGGTAAGTTCACAGCTTCCCGATGATGTGGAGAATCCCATCATCTTCAAGTTCAGTACGGACATGATTCCTATTGTACTGCTGTCAGTGCAGGCCAATGAAAGCCAGGCAGCACTTTATAAGATATTGGACGACCGCGTTGTGAATCCTTTGGCACGTATCCCCGGTGTAGGTACGGTGTCTATTAGTGGTGCGCCGCAACGTGAAATCCAGGTTTATTGCGACCCGAACAAACTGGAGGCTTATAATCTGTCGGTCGAGACAATCAGTTCCATTATCGGTGCCGAGAATAAGAATATTCCGGGTGGTAATTTTGATATTGGTAATGAGACTTATTCGTTGCGTGTAGAGGGTGAGTTTCAAGATTCCCGCCAGTTGGAGGATGTTGTGGTGGGAACCTATAATGGTGCCAGTATCTATTTGCGCGATGTAGCCCGTGTAGTGGATACGGTGGAAGAGCGTGCACAGGAAACTTATAATAACGGAGTGAAGGGTGCGATGATTGTTGTACAGAAACAATCCGGCGCCAACTCTGTGGAGATTTCGAAGAAGGTGGATGAAGCGCTTCCCCGCTTGCAGAAGAATTTGCCGAGTGATGTAAAATTAGGGGTTATCGTAGATACTTCCGATAACATTTTGAATACAATCGACAGTTTGGCTGAAACGGTACTCTATGCCTTGTTGTTTGTGGTAATCGTGGTATTCCTTTTCTTGGGACGTTGGAGGGCTACGCTGATTATTTGTATCACTATCCCGCTTTCACTGATTGCCTCATTTATTTATCTGGCCATTACCGGGAATACGATTAATATCATTTCATTGTCTTCGCTCTCTATTGCTATCGGTATGGTGGTGGACGATGCCATTGTAGTATTGGAAAATGTTACTACACATATTGAGCGTGGTTCCGATCCGAAACAGGCAGCCGTTCATGGAACGAATGAGGTCGCTATTTCCGTTATCGCATCTACGTTGACGATGATTGCCGTATTCTTCCCGTTGACAATGGTGAGCGGTATGTCCGGTGTCATGTTCAAACAGTTGGGATGGATGATGTGTGCTATCATGTTTATCTCTACCGTGTCTGCTTTGTCATTGACTCCGATGCTTTGCGCCCAGTTGCTGAAGCTCCAGAAGAAACAGTCGAAAGCGTTTACGATGTTCTACCGTCCTATCGAGAAGTCACTGGATGGTTTGGATAATTGGTATGCCCGTATGTTGAACTGGTCGGTTCGTCACCGTTCGGTTATAGTTATCGGTTGTATCGTGTTCTTTGTTGCCAGTTTGTTCTGTGCCAAAGGGATCGGTACGGAATTCTTCCCGGCACAGGATAATGCCCGTATTGCCGTAAAACTGGAATTACCGATCGGTACCCGTAAGGAACTGGCACAGGAAATTTCGGAGAAGCTGACCAATTATTGGTTGGAACATTACAAAGGTATAATGAAAGTATGTAACTACACTGTAGGACAGGCCGATTCGGATAATACATTTGCTTCGATGCAGGACAACGGTTCACATATTATCTCTTTCAATATCAGTTTGGTGGATCCGGGCGATCGTGATATTACACTGGAACAGGTCTGTGATGAAATGCGTGAGGAATTGAAGAAATATCCGGAGTTCAGTAAAGCGCAGGTTATTCTTGGTGGTAGTAACACCGGTATGTCTGCCCAGGCAAGTGCCGACTTTGAAATTTATGGTTATGATATGGCTACTACCGATAGTGTGGCTGCCCGTTTGAAACGTCAGTTGCTGGATGTGAAAGGAGTATCTGAGGTAAATATCAGCCGTAGCGATTACCAGCCGGAATATCAGGTAGATTTTGATCGTGAGAAGTTAGCATTGCATGGATTGAATCTTTCTACAGCCGCAACTTATCTGCGGAACCGTATTAACGGCGCGGTCGCTTCGAAGTATCGTGAAGATGGAGATGAGTATGATATCAAAGTGCGCTATGCTCCTGAATATCGCACGAGTCTCGAAAGCCTTGAAAACATTCTGGTATACAATGCTAAAGGTGAGGCCGTTCGTATTAAAGACCTCGGTACGGTAGTCGAACGCTTTGCACCGCCTACTATCGAGCGTAAAGACCGTGAGCGTATTGTTACCGTGTCTGCTGTTATTTCCGGTGCACCGTTGGGTGACGTGGTGAATGCCGGTAATGCGATCATTGACAAAATGGAAATGCCTTCGGAAGTGACGATACAGGTGGCCGGTTCCTATGAAGACCAGCAGGATTCGTTCCGTGATTTGGGAACTTTGGCAGTCTTGATTGTGATTCTGGTATTCATCGTGATGGCGGCACAGTTCGAATCGTTGACCTATCCGTTTATCATTATGTTCTCCCTTCCGTTTGCATTCAGCGGTGTATTGATGGCTTTGTTCTTTACCAACAGTACATTGAGTGTCATGAGTTTGCTGGGAGCCATTATGTTGATCGGTATTGTGGTAAAGAACGGTATTGTGCTTATTGACTATATTACGTTGTGTCGTGAACGCGGTCAGTCGGTATTGCACTCTGTAGTAACCGCCGGTAAGAGTCGTCTTCGTCCGGGATTGATGACTACTGCCACAACCGTTCTCGGTATGATTCCGATGGCAGTTGGCGGTGGACAAGGTTCGGAAATGTGGAGCCCGATGGCAATTGCCGTAATTGGCGGTTTGACGGTATCTACCATTCTTACACTGGTTCTGATCCCGACGCTGTATTGTATATTCGCCGGTACGGGTATCAAGCATCAGCGTAAGGTGATGAAGCGTAAACGCGAACTCGATGTCTATTTCGAAGCGCATAAAGACGAGATTATAAAGAAATAACAAAATAGGACTATAAGCTGCTCCCTTGTGGCTTATAGTTCATAAATAACCCTATGAAATAATGAAATCAGTATTAATAACATTCGACCAGGCCTATTATGAACGTATCATAGCTCTATTGGATCGTTTAGGATGCCGTGGTTTTACCTATTTGGAGCGTGTGCAGGGACGTGGCTCAAAGACCGGTGACCCACACTTCGGAAGCCATGCCTGGCCAAGTATGTGTTCGGCCATCTTGTCGGTAGTTGAAGACGAAAAGGTAGATCCGCTACTGGATACTTTACATAAAATGGATTTGCAAACGGAACAGCTCGGACTGCGGGCATTTGTTTGGAATATAGAACGGACGATCTGATTCGTATCGATCATTAACATAAGAAAGGAGAATCTCATGAATCATATGGATTTTCCTTTTTTTATGCGTTTATCTATCTTTGGTTTCAAGCAAAGATGAACTGCATCTTGGCATAAAAAATGAACTCGTTCATTTTATTCTGCTCTCGGTTTGCATTATCTTTGCAACTCCTTATAAAAATAAGAGAGTGCAATGAAGAATTATCTGAAATATTCGTTAGGACTTATTGTCTTTGTGATGATTGCTCTGATTGCAATGCACTGGTTACCGGCTATAACCATTGACGGACATACCATGCGGCGGGTGGACTTGTTAAGCGATGTACGTCCGTCTAAATCCGATATGGAAGAGTTAGATACAGATAGTCTGCCTCCCGTGCCGGCGGTAAAGCCGATTTTTGTAGACACTTGCCGCACCGGTATGACTTGTATAGAAGATTACAGCGATTCTACCTTACGTGGTATGACACCTTTTTATCGTGCGTTGGATGAGGTCTCTTCAAAAGGGCGTCTGGTACGTATCGCTGTCTTCGGCGATTCTTTTATTGAAGCCGATATATTTACTGCGGATTTGCGGGAGATGTTGCAAAAGCGTTTTGGAGGCTGTGGAGTAGGTTTTGTTACTATTACTTCCATGACCAATGGGTATCGTCCTACCGTGCGGCATACCTTTGAAGGGTGGTCGAGCCATGCCGTAACCGATAGTGTCTATTTTGATCGCCGGAAACAGGGGATATCAGGGCATTATTTCATCCCCGGTAAAAATGCATATGTTGAACTGCGTGGACAGAATAAATATGCTTCTTTACTGGATACTTGCCGGGAAGCATCTATCTTTTTCTACACTAAAGATACTGTCGACTTTTCCGTCCGTGTGAATCGCGGTGAAATACAAAACCACCGTTTTGCTCCTAATGGGCATTTACAGGAACTACAAATCGACGGTCGTATCGGTTCTATACGTTGGACGATAAACCGGGCAGATTCTACTCTGTTTTACGGCATGGCTATGGATGGCACGGAAGGTATCGTTGTCGATAATTTCTCTTTGCGTGGCAGTTCCGGTCTCTCTTTGCGGACGATTCCTGCCGATATGCTGAAAGAATTTAACAGGCAGCGCCCTTATGATCTTATCATTTTGCAATATGGTTTGAATGTGGCTACCCAGCGCGGATACAATTATGACAGTTATCAAAAGGGCTTGGTTACTGCTATTGAACATTTGAAGAAGTGTTTTCCACAATCCGGTTTCTTGCTGCTCAGTGTTGGCGACCGTGATTATAAAACGGATACGGGTGAATTACGCACAATGCCTGGTGTAAAGAATCTGATTCGTTATCAGCAAAATATTGCAGCAGAGAGTGGCATTGCTTTTTGGAACATGTTCGAGGCAATGGGTGGAGACGGTAGCATGGCGAAGCTGGTACACGCCAAGCCGTCGATGGCCAATTATGACTATACGCATATCAACTTCCGGGGAGGGAAGTATCTGGCCGGATTGCTTTATGAAACGTTGATTTATGGAAAGGAACAATACGACAGGAGACATGCTTATGAGACTGAATAAATTTTTGTGCGTATTGTTGTTTTGTCTTCTTTCTGTCTTGAAGCTTCTGGCACAAGACCCTTTACCTGCTTGTCCGGTGAAAGGTAAGCTGATGCAAAGCGTCAAGCCGATGAAAGAGATGAAACTGCTTTATGATACAATACAAGTCCGGGTGGATTTGCCTGCTGCTTTTAAGGAAGTAGGATATAATGAGATTATCGACAGCCTGGGTATCTTATCTCCTGTATTAGAGCATCTGCGTTTGGTGAAGGGAGGAATTCTGGAAGACACGGTACGTATTCTGCATATTGGAGACAGTCATATCCGGGGGCATATCTATCCTCAGACTACCGGACAAAGATTGGCCGAAACATTCGGCGCGGTATCTTATACAGATATGGGAGTCAATGGAGCGACTTGTCTTACTTTTACTCATCCTAACCGTATTGCCGCTATTGCCGCTTTGAAACCGGAACTATTGATACTCTCTTTCGGGACGAACGAGAGCCACAATAAGCGTTACAACTCCAATTTGCATTATCATCAAATGGATGAACTTATTTCACTGATTCGTGACAGCTTGCCGGATGTTCCGATTTTATTGACCACTCCTCCCGGCTCATACGAAAGTTTTCGTCAGAAACGGAGACGCAGGACGTATGCTGTGAATCCGCGAACGGTGACTGCTGTAAATATGATTCAGAAGTATGCCCGTGATCATCATTTGGTTGTGTGGGATATGTACAATGTGGTTGGAGGTAACCGGCATGCCTGTAAAAACTGGCAGGAAGCCGGCTTGATGCGTCCCGACCACGTGCATTATATGCCTGAAGGCTATATTCTTCAAGGCAATTTATTATACGAAGCCCTTATAAAAGCCTATAACGATTATGTTACCCATTGACATTGATTTTAGCCGCCTCTGTGAAGTGTTTACATACGATCCGCAAGCTCCGTTGATATTTACCAGTGGAATATTTCTTTGGCTGTTTGCCGCCTTTATGGTGGTGTATGTGTTTTTACAATATAAATACACGGCACGTATTCTGTTTGTTACCCTGTTTTCTTATTATTTCTATTATAAAAGTAGCGGTACGTACTTTTTCCTGTTGGCATTTGTCACTGTGGGTGATTTTGTATTTGCACGTTTGATGGATCGTACTACCGGTAAGTACGGGCGAAAAGCATGGGTGGTTTTGAGTTTGTGTCTCAATTTGGGTTTACTTTGCTATTTCAAGTATACCAACTTTTTGGGCGGGGTGATTGCTTCATTGATGGGCGGGGAGTTCACGGCTCTTGATATTTTTTTGCCGGTGGGCATTTCTTTTTTCACTTTCCAGTCGCTCAGCTATACGATTGATGTCTATCGGCGGGAGATAAAACCGTTGACCAGTCTGTTGGATTATGCTTTTTATGTCTCTTTCTTTCCGCAGTTGGTAGCCGGTCCGATTGTCCGGGCACGCGATTTTATTCCTCAGATTCGTAAGCCGCTTTATGTGTCGCAGGAAATGTTCGGACGTGGAATATACCTCATTGTGGCCGGCCTTTTCAAGAAGGCAGTAATCTCCGATTATATCAGCATAAACTTTGTAGAACGCATATTCGATAATCCTACTCTTTATTCTGGGGTGGAGAACCTGATGGGGCTTTATGGATACGCTTTACAGATTTATTGCGACTTTTCCGGATATAGCGATATAGCCATCGGCATTGCGCTCTTGCTGGGTTTTCATTTCAATATGAACTTTGATTCCCCTTATAAGTCGGCTTCCATTACCGAATTTTGGAGACGTTGGCATATTTCTTTATCCAGTTGGTTGCGTGATTATTTGTATATATCGTTGGGTGGAAACCGGCACGGGAAGTTTCGTCAGTATCTCAATTTGATTATTACCATGTTTTTGGGCGGACTGTGGCATGGGGCTTCCTGGAATTTTGTTCTTTGGGGGATGTTCCATGGAGTGGCATTAGCACTTCATAAAGCTTGGATGAGTATTACCGGTCGTAAAAAAGGGGAACAGAGTCATGGCATCCGCCGTGTTTTCGGTGTCATTATCACTTTTCATTTCGTTTGTTTCTGCTGGATCTTCTTCCGTAATGCCGATATACACAATTCAATGGATATGCTGAGGCAGATATTTACGGTGTTCCGTCCGCAACTCTTTCCACAATTAATCGAGGGATATTGGGAAGTCTTTGCTTTGATGTTGCTGGGCTTTCTACTTCATTTCGCTCCCGATCGTTGGGAGAATGTGGTTTGTCGTGGAGTAATCCGTCTCCCCTTTCTCGGGAAGGCGGTATTGATGGTCGCTATGATTTATCTGGTCATTCAGATGAAGAGCAGTGAAATCCAGCCGTTTATTTATTTCCAATTTTAGCCGGAATAATTTATATAGAGTAGTCAAGTAGTAAGTAGTCGAGTAGTTAAGTAGAAATGATTTGTTTGATGTGTTTATCTTAACTATTTACTGCATAACTACTTACTACTTGACTACTTAACTACTTACTCCTAACTCCTATCTTCTGTCTCTCACCTTCCTTATTCCACACTTATTTCATCTACAAAGAGGAAAGGAGCTTTTCCTTCTCCGGTATGTCCTTTCGGCAAAGCAGGGGTATGTTTGATAATGACTTTTACGAAGTTTGCCTTTACAGGAGGAAATGCTACGCTGTAACTCTCAGTTGTTTTAGGAGCAGCAGAACCTGTTTCAATCGGATAGTCTTTGGAAGCCACCTCCCGGAAATCTTTTCCATCATCCGATACGGCAACACTCAGTCCACAGGCTCCCATGATCCAGGCACTGAGGTCGATGATGGCTTCTGTTGATACCCGGCTTATTTCCGTAGATTCTTCCAGATGAATGGTTGCTTCGACGTCTTTTCCCGGGAAACCGAGCCAACGTCCACTGGCATAAGAATTTGTTCCTTTTAAACCATCTACGAGCACAATGGCACCATCATAAGAATATTTAGGAGACGGCTGGTTTTTCAGTTCGATGGGGCGACAAGTTGCTTTATTGAAATCGATCTGTTCCGATTTGATTTTACTGTTATTACCGTTAGGGCGTATGGCGATTGCTTTGAAATTAGCGGCTTGTGTAACGGCTATCGGCTCTTTGTATAGTGTTCCGTTCTTTGCACTCGGTTCCGTTCCGTCCAATGTATAGTAAATAGGTGCATCGTCGATGGTGCTCAGTTCTATCATAACTGCTTTTTTTTCTGGATCAGACGTGATTTTTGAGTCTATATTAAATACGTGCTTGCCATAGTTGAGACCTTCACGGTCATAGAACGCCAAAAGTTGTGGCAGGCGTTTGGTGAAGTTGCGGTAGTCTTTCTTTTCCGGAAGTGTCCATTGCACCTCTGCCAAGGCTGCCATACGTGGGAGCACCATGTATTCTATTTGCTGGGTGGTGGCTATATATTCGGTCCATAAGTTAGCTTGTACACCGATGATATGTTTTTTTTCATTTTCATTTAGTGAAGCTGGAACGGGTTCCAGGCTATATACTTTCTCCAAAGGAACACAACCACCGATAGCATCCGGCTCATCTTTGGTATCTGCCGTCTGGTAATAATCGAAATATACATACGTATTGGGAGTCATGATGACGTCATGTCCTAGCTTGGCCGCTTCCAGACCGCCATTCATTCCACGCCATGACATAACGGTAGCGTTCGGTGCTACATCACCTTCCAGTATTTCATCCCATCCGATGATGCGTCGTCCCTTACTATTGAGAAATTTTTCAATGCGTGACATACAATAACTTTGCAGGCGGTCTTCTGCCGTATGTTTCTTGTCGGCTTTTAGGTTTTCCGATTTGATACGTGCCTGGCATTTCGGACATTTTTTCCAACGGTCTCGTGGCGCTTCATCACCGCCGATGTGGATATACTCGGATGGAAACAACTCAACGATCTCGCTTAACACATCTTCAAGAAACACCATGGCTTTTTCATTACCGATACAGATGACATCCGGGAATACTCCCCATGTTTTTTCTACTTCATACGGGCCACCCGTACAACCCAATTCCGGATAAGAGGCCAATGCGGCAAGCATATGTCCGGGCAGGTCTACTTCGGGAATAATGGTAATATATCTTTCTTGTGCATAGGCTACTACCTCCTTTATTTGTTCTTGCGTATAGAAACCTCCGTAAGGTGTTCCGTCATATTGGCCGGAGTTGTGTCCTATTACTGTTTCCGAACGTTGCGAGCCGATCTCTGTCAATCTCGGATATTTCTTAATTTCAATTCTCCATCCCTGATCTTCTGTCAAGTGCCAGTGGAAAGTATTCATATTATGCAGAGCCAGCAGGTCGATATACTCTTTTACAAACTCTACCGGGAAAAAGTGACGTCCTACATCGAGATGCATACCTCGATAACTGAAACGTGGATAGTCTTTAATGGTTACTGCCGGAAGTGTGATCTTGGCACCGGCAACTATTGCCGGAATTGACTTGCGCAAGGTTTGTATACCATAGAACACTCCATTAGGTGTTTGCCCGTTGATGGTGATTTGCCGGGAAGATACTGTAAGTTCGTATCCTTCTTTTTCTACGATACTTTTGTCCAATCCTAAGACAATGGCATTGGGTGGTGTACTTTCCGACGTGATTGTTGCAATGTCGAGTTCTTTTCCGGTTGCCTCTTTGATATATCCGGATAAAAACTCTGCATTTCGTTTTAGCAGTTTGTTTCCTTCCGGATAAAGGATTTTTGTAGTTTCCTGTAGGGTGAAAGGAGTTTCTTGATTGACAACGACCTCTTGGGGGAGAGGGATTACCTGATAATTGACTTCTTCCTTTTGTGTGTTACATGAAGTGAAAGTCAATGTAGCGACCGCAAAAAGTACTTGGTTAAGTTTTCTCATAATAAAATTGATTAGTATTAGTTCAGGCAAATATAGTAAAAATTATAGTTATGATTTGTTTAAATAGGATATTAAGTGTGGAGATGCTTTTTTGCTGAGAAAACGAATGGGTATATTAGAGTAACTCTGCAATTAACAGGAAAAATCAGAGAAGATATTTCACCTTGAATTACGTATTATACCTTTCTTAACACTTCTGTAATATATAGGAGAGTTGCAAATATATCATAGAACGAAAAAGTTCGGAACAATTGTTCTTTCTTATATTAAAATGTTATGTTTGTATAGTCTTAAATATAATAGTAATGAATGAACCTGATTTGATAACCGGCATAAAGAATGGGGATGTACAGTGTTTTGAAGAACTTTTTATAAAATACTATTCACATTTCAACCAATTTATATTCGGGTTGGTGAAGGACGAATGGATTTCTGAAGATATTACGCAAAATACATTTATCAAAGTGTGGGTCAATAGGGAAAAATTACAAAGCAATTTATCGATTCACTCTTATTTGTATGTAATTGCTAAATATGAGATATACAATCATTTTCGTTCTAAGCAAAACCAAATAGTAGACCGATTTTTAGATGGTGTACACGACACTGTGGTTACTCCAAGTGCAGAGAACGAGCTATTTTGGAACGAAATGCAGAAAGCGATTGCGGATACCATTGAAACAATGCCGGAGAAACGGCGTGCTATTTTCAAAATGAGTCGGTTTGAACATAAATCTGCAAAAGAAATAGCCGAAATAATGCATATTTCGGCACGTACGGTAGAAAAACATATTGAACTTGCCCTTCGTGAATTACGTACGAAATTAACTCCTTTCTTATTTTGGATATTGGTTTATGGACACATTACATTGTGATTTGAGTTACGAGTTCTCTCATCTTATTTCTTTGTGAATTTGATACAATTCTTTTTGCTCTTAAAAAGATATATACCATTTTGTAATGAATTTATATCTAATTCTGTGGTTGTCTCTCTGATCGTTTTATTAATAACTTTTGTTCCGTGTATGTTCCAAATAGTAATGTCTCCAATTTCACTTTCCGAATTTATATCGATTTTATTATTATTGATGCTAATTTTATCTTTAGTTTTTAGGTTATCGGTGCCTGTTGCTACGGTTTTAGCATAGAGTGTTAGGTCGGTTTGGGTAGTTGAGTTCCTGTCATAGCGATTTCCTTTTTCATCATACCATCCTTCGAATGTCGGGTTGTCATCAGGAACAGGATTTTTGGGAAACTTCATTTCTGTGTTATTATAAAGCACTGCATATTCGTAGTCATTATACATAAAGATTGTTTTGTATACTCTGTTGGAACCTCTATAGACAACCGGCATGTTGTCATCAGAATCAAGCTCCTGTCCGAAAAGAAACTCCATTTGATCACCGTTTAATAAATGGGCAACTTCTCCGGAATGAAATTCTTCTATTTTCATAGGAATTCCACCTTTGCCTGTCAAGGTGTAGTCGGCGTAATAATAGTTATTTTCACAATCAAAATTTGTCGTGTTGGTCTTTCCATAAACGGTGCCTTGGTCTGTGGCCGTGCAATCGATAGTGCCGATAACATAATTGTTCGTAATGGTTTCGGCAGCTTTTGATAAATTAGAATATGAATTGATTCCGGCTACATATTTGGGGATTCCGGAACCGTTATTTTTAATACTACCGTCAAAGTAGCATCCGTTAATAACGGCTTCGATGCCGGTAGTACTTGAATTTGTACATCCCAAAATACCGCCGATACCATTGGTTACTTTTCCGGATGTCGCGATTGTTATATTACCTGAGTATGAGCAGTTTTTTATATTGGCATTTTTCATAAATGCCAATACACCACCTACATATGCCGGTGCTCCCATGATATTAATTTCAACATCGCTATGACAATTAATCATATTTCCTAAGGCATTGGCTTTGCCGACGAATGATCCGACCTGGGTTTTCTGAGCCACTGATGCGGGAATGTCGATTTTTCCTGAGAGGTTGATATTAATAATATCACAACTCTCACTGTTTGTACCACCTATGAAGCCTGCAAAGTTCGATTTCTCAGTAAGGTCGCTTTTATTTATATACATATTATAAATGTGATAACCTTGTCCGTCTATTTTTCCGGTAAAATAAGTTCCGTATCCTATTGGAGTCCATGGTTGGTTACCTAAATCTATATCTTTGGCAATCTTTATACCCGTTATGGCATGTCCTTGATTGACTTGATTGGCTACCCATGCTAATTCTGCTCCTGTATAAATAACACAATTACCGGAAACGTCACGGGCAGGTTCAATCATGGAAATACCATCCCACGGGCCTTCTGCCACAGGTTCGAATGGTATGACTTTCACAATACCCGGAATCATAATGGCCATGGCATTGATATAACCTATTTTGTAGATATCCGCACTTGTAGCTCCCGGGGTGACTGTAAATCGGATATGTCCGTCCGCATCGGGATATATCGAGGTGAGTTCGGCAACCGACTGATCATTGTTGTTGCCATTTAGTCCGATGTAATTTTCTACAGTTCCAAAGGTCGAATATTCTGCTTCATAAACTTCTGTTGTATTCATGTAAGAACCGAACATATAAAAATCATAGGATTTTTCGGGATTCAAGCCACTGAATACAATTTCGGCATTGTCGGCAAGAATACCGTCTTTTTCGACACCGTTTACCCAATAACCTGTTGAAGATACATTTGCAGGCATGTTGAGTAACGTATTTGTTTCGGATGCACCGTTTTCAGTAATGCCGGCAAAACTTTTTGTGATGTTTAGAGAGATGCCTAAAGTATTCTCTTCCGAATCTGTCAAATTTTCTATTTTGGTTCCGGCAAGATGGGATATCACATTATTCCAAAGGTTTTCTTGAGTTGCTTTTTCACTGGTGGTAAAGTTAATATGGACAGGAATTTTCCCCGGGATCTCAAGGTGTGGGGTTATCATTAATGCTCCCAGATAATAAGTTTTCTTTTCTTCGTTGTTGTTTATGCCGGCTTTTACAGTTAAACAGATACGTCCTTTGTCATCAGCGATGATTCCTTGAACCGTTGCAATGTTTGCAGTGTTGTCCGTTGGATTCAGGGAGGCACTTCCGTCATTTTCTCCTTTGAAGGAGTAGACGGTTTCAGCATTGGCCGATGCATTCATAACCGAAGCAAATACGCTCATATCATACGCTTGCCCCGGATATAATCCGGAAATAATGACCGAACTCTCTGTGGTACCGTAAAAGGTTGATTTAGACACATTCGAAGGCATATCTAAGGCTGTTGCCGATGATATTGTTCCAATGGAGGAAATGCCGTCGAATGGTTTGTCTATCGAGGCTTTCACATCTGTTCCATACCCTTTGCTGTTATATAAACTTCCCGTATTTGCTCCGGTTAATGCAGTTGTCAAACTATTCCATGAATATTGAGAAACTGCAGATGAGCCGAGACCGATGCCGAAATTGATCATTAACGGTCTGTCGATGACTTTGAATTTTGTATTTGGGTTTACTCCATAGGTATCCACAAGGCTGCTGATACTTTGGGGGTTGATAATAGCTTCATGGGCGGCATGTTGACACATCTCTGCACAGAAATCGCTGACGGAAGCAGGGTGATAACTTAATCCGATGACACTTTTTCCAAAGATTTTTTCATACCATGTTAATGCTACGGTATAACGGCCGTGGCTGAGATTCATGTGATAGCCATCACGGTTATAATCATCGCCGATGTAACTGGTACGCCCGTTTTGGACGGCTGTCCCGCCCGGAATTATATTTTCTTCGCCAATTCCCGATTGTATGGCGGCGCGGCTTGCACAATCAATGATTTTTGTATATTGATCCATCTGACCGGTATAAAGACCTTTGTTGATTAACTCTTCTAATTTGGCCGAACCGTTTTGATAGGCCCAGGTCATGTAAAGATAAAACTTGGCATTTTTATTCGTAAGATAAGTTTTAAAATAGGTAATCAGATTGTCCAAATATGGAAAGTAATGACTGTATGCGCCCGAATAATTATGATCGGTTTGTATAATGACAATATCCCAGTCTTCATCCGTAATGATATTTGCATCGAATTTTCGGCTGTTTCCTCCTGTCGATGTCATTTTCCCATCTTTGATTTTGTAGTAATTATATATCTGTTGATTTCCGGTAATATAATTCGTGTGAAGTTCTAATGTAGTTCCTCCTTTATATGGGAATCCCAATACGATATCATCTCCTGCAGCTTGTACTATCGGAAGAAGTTCCTGCAAAGCTGCATCGAATGAGAAACTGTTTCCAACAACGAGAATTTTTTTAGTTTCTGCATTCGTTGTAAAAACTGTTCCTGTGATACTTAAGAACAGCATTAAATAGAATTTGAAAACCTTTTTCATTGATTTATTATTTTGTTGATGACTAATATGAATTACAGAACTTTACAGATGACGGAACTTACTCCTTGGATTTTCAGCGATAACTTACCTTTCGATTTTTTTATTGACAAACTTTTGGGATCTCCCCAAATAATTTCTAATTGATCATACCCTCCAATGAGTGCCGTAGCATTTTTTTCTCTTGGATTGATAATTACCAGATATTTTGAGTGATTGTCGGAGCGTTCGTATATGGCAGGGTATGCCTGCTGCGGATCACTGACAAGCTTCCATCCTCCGGTATTCCCTAATGCAGGGACTGAAGAACGGAGGGCCAGAAGCCCTTTCGTACAGTTGAGTATGGAATGCGGATCATTGATTTGACCGGCCACTGTCGGACGCTTCGGATCCGGGTCTATGGGTAAGTACAATTTTGAAGGGGCGCAGGTAGAGAAACCGGCTGTTGCGCCTGCTTCCCATTGCATGGGCGTTCTTTGGGCCGACCGGTCCCGACTGCCTTCAATAAACGGCCATCCGTCCATTGAACGCATCCCGATTTCTTCTCCGTAATATACAATCGGTACCCATGGCATTGTCAGGAAGAATGTCATGGCTACTTTTAGTTCCTCCGGAGTGGAACGCTGGTTACGATTTAGTCTCCAGGTGTCATGGCTGGATGTGGGCATGCATGGGAAACCGTGTCCTTTGGTTACTTCATACATTTTTTTGAAAGGTTCCACGAAAGAAGCGAACTGTCCTTTTCCCGCCCTGTCAAACCAACAGTTTTTCGGTTGGTACATACCGGTTTCCGGGTCTGCATATCGAAGTGTATTGTGCACCAGATCGCGATACATGGTTTTTCCACATCCGTTGTGGCGGATAATATCGATATCGAAACCGCAAGAAATGGCCTCTATCGGACTTGACCATTCTGACAGGAAGATCGTTTCGGGATACTTTTCTGCCTGCCAGGAAAATATTTCATTCCAAAGTTTTCTTACCCCGTGAAACTCTGCATCATCTCCTTTTACCAATGACCAGGCCAGGTCGCAACGAAAACCGTCGACTCCTTTATCAAACCAAAAAGAGATGATATTCTTTATCTCCTGGCGGACTGCTTTCGGACCGGGAGCATCATAGGCTTGTTCCCACGAATTTTCCAGGTCCGGCTGGTAATATCCGTAATTGAGTGCCGGTTGAATATCGTAATAGTTCATCAGATAGTACCCGTCGCGCGGATATTCATTTTTTACCCAGCCTCCTCTTTCCGGTTTCGGCGGAGTTGTTTTTTTACCTTTCGTCCAAATGTAATAATCGGCATAATGCCCGTTGGGATCTCCATTCGCAGACTCCAGAAACCAAGGATGCTTATCTGAAGTGTGACCGGCCACAAGGTCGAGACACACCTTGATACCCTTTGCATGTGCATCGTTTACCAGATTTACTAAATCGGTATTTGTACCGAAGCGTGGGTCGATTTTATAGAAATCGGTGATATCATAACCGCCGTCTTCAAATTCGCTGTAAAAGACCGGACTGATCCAGATGGTATTGAAACCTAAATTTTTTATGTAATCCAAACGTGAACGGATACCTTCCAAATCGCCATATCCGTCTCCGTCGCTATCCATGTAAGAAGAAGGATAGATATGATATATAGCCGCACTTTCCAGCCATTTGGGATAGTCTCGGGCGGCAAGAAGGTTGCTTGCAAGAGCTATAAAGGTGAAGAATAAAATGATTCGTTTCATCTGATTGTTTTTTGTGGGTTCTATCATTTACCTGTTGAAAACTGAAATTGTGTTACCGTATCTCTATAGTGGTGTTGTCATGATATATAATGCTCATCTGTTGTGATGCGTTCAGGTAATTTAAAATCTGTTCAATTGTCTCATCGTTGGCAAATATTGCATCGTATTTTATTGATTTTAATTGGGGGTTGGTGATTACAATTTTCTTTTGGAAATGGCGTTCGAGCTGGTTGGTTATATCTTCCAGCTTTTTATCGATAAAGTAGAACTTACGGGATTGCCCTTGATTAGCTATAGTCGAAATGTTCATTTGCGACATATTTCCGGTAGTTTTGTCGATCTTTACAATATCACCGGGCGCCATGAGTACCTCTACCTGTTTATTGTTGAATTCAGATTCTACGTCTACACATCCTTCGTACAGCATTACTTCAAATTCCGAATCGGATTCATGCGATTGTACGTTGAATTTAGTTCCCAATACTTTGATTGTGGCATTGTTGCATACAACGGAAAACGGATGTTTCGCATCCTTGGTTACCTCTACGTACGCTTCGCCAAACAAATGAACTTTTCTGTTGTGGGTAAAGTCGTTTGCCTCATAAAAAAGGGTACTTGTGGGTTTGAGGTAGACCTTTGTAGAGTCGGGAAGTATCACCATCTTTGAATTGCCTGCCGATGCGTATACCTTTTCCAAATTGATATCGCCGGACCGGGAATTCCATAAATGTGTACCCAATAGGAAACCGCATACCAATACGGTAGCTGCTATTCCCGATACCCAACGGTATATTATTTTTCTCTTTTGAGTGACTTTGGGGGATCCGATACCTATGCGATGGCATGTGCGGCTGAACGCGCATCTGGCTTTTTGCTCATCTTGATGGGTACATTTTTTCAATAATTCCAGAAGGATGGTATCCAATTCGGTATTATTGATATTGTCTATATACCATTGTTCTATTTTCTCGGAATCAGGGGGTGTGGACTGACTCTCGAAAAACATCTTTATGTTTTCTTTCTCCATATATTTTTTTAATTATTCTTTCTTCTATATAAAAAGAACACATGACATAATATGACTACGTAATCTGATTTTGAAATAGATCTTTTATTGTTGCGCAGATGCATATTTTTTCCCGAAAAAACGGTCGATAATAAGGGTGATAGCACCGTCTCCACTGACATTACATGCCGGGCCATATCCGTCGAGAGCCAGATAAATGGTCATCATCAAGGCACTTTGTTCCGGCGAAAAACCGAGAACAGATTCCAGTAATCCGATCGATGCCATCAAGACACCTCCCATTACTCCGGGAGCAGCTACGGCAGAAATTCCTTGTAAAAGAATGAAATTGACAAAGAGTGCAAAACTGATATTCATTCCGCTCAGATACATCACTGCAACCGATGTAGTGATAAGTTTGATAGTCGACCCGCACATATGGACTGTAGAACAAAGAGGGATGGTAAAATTGGCGATCTCTTTGGTGGCACCGTTTTTCATGGTACATTCGAGAGTGACAGGAATAACAGCCGAACTGGAGCAGATTGAAAAGCCTGTCAGATATGCCGGAATAATGTTCCATATACATTTAAAAGGATTTTTCTTAGCTATCAGTCCGGCTATGATATATTGGATAATGAGATAGCAGATAGACAGGATGACACCGGTTGCAATGACTTTGATGCCTGTTCCCATGACAGTTGACAGATGACCGGCGGCACTCATTTCGCATATCATTGTGAAGATATAAAACGGCAGGAGGGGAATGATGGCACGTTCAATTGTGAGTTTTACTATTTCTCCGAATTCATCAAAGGCTTTTTTCAGTCCCGGAGCTTTGGTGAAAATGATGCCGACACCGAGCATGAATGATAGGAGGAGAGCCGTCAGTATATCGCAAATCGGAGGGAATTTGATATTGAAATAAGGTTCGAATACTTTTCCTTCCAGCGCGGAAGTGGAAATTTCACCGATACTTAGATAATGGGGAAGCAGGTTTGAAGCACAACCGTATGCAAAAAATCCTGCACCTATCGTCGACAGATAGGAGATAACAATAACACTCAATAGCATTTTTCCCGCTCCGCGTCCTAAGTTGGCAACGGAAGGAGTCACCAGACCTATTACGAGCAAGGGCACGATAAATTTGAGGATTTGCGCAAAGAACACATTGAAGGTCTTAAGTATTCTGATCATAATATCCGGGGCTATCAACCCCAATAACGAACCGATAGTTATCGCAATCAATACTTTAGGGAACAATCCTAATTTTCTTTTTTTCATTTTGTCAATATTTTAATTTAAAGGAACATTCATTCAAGGAACACATTACATCATGCATCTACGTAGCCGGTATTTTTATTTGGTTTGAATATTGTGGCTTGTGACGGCTTGGATTATCAGAATAAAGCATGTTAATGTTTTTTAAATCAGTGTTGGCTTTGTATTGGCGGTTACGTATTCAGTGCCTTTTGTTAAGTCTTCATAGTATAATTTTAAAGATACATATATGAAAAAAAACATTCTTTTATCCGGCATTTTACTGCTGAGTTTTTCTTGTGCCGTCGCCCAGGATTATCATGACGATGTTGTCGTGCTGGATTCTGTAAAGGTGATGTCGTTCAATATTCGTTTCAATAATCCGAACGATTCTCTCGATACGTCATGGGATCGGCGTCGGGAACCATGTGCCCGTATGATGGCCCAGTATCGTCCCGACGTGGTGGGGATGCAGGAACCACGCAACGAGATGTGGCAACAAATCTTTGATATGCTACCTGATTACGGTTATTATCGTATAGAGATGAACGACACACTGTCCGATTCCCGTACCGGAGGAGTATTGTTGTTATATCTCCGTGATAAATATTCAGTGGAACGTTCGGGACATTTTTGGTTGAGTGCTACTCCGGAAGTTCCGTCTCAGCCGTGGAATTCGACTGACCGGCATTATCGGGCTGCCTTGTGGTTGCAACTCAAAGATAAAAAAAGCCGGAAAGACTTTTATATTGTCACCACCCATCTGCCCTATAAAAAAGATCCGGTGGATACTGAGGTACGTGCCCGGTGCGCCTCATTGATAAACAATCAGATGAAGACCATTGCCGGTAGGGACGCAACTGTATTCGTAACCGGTGATATGAATGCTTCCTACAATCCCGATGATCCACGACGTGAGAGTCTGACTCCGTTTTACCGTTGGTTCGCTTCTGCCCGGGAAGATGCGGCCGGAACGGATGATCATTCCAGCTTTAATGGTTTCGGACGTGTGTCTCCTTTGGTAAGAGGCAAAAATTTGGATCATATATTCTATCGTAACGCTTGCCCGTTGGTGTTTGAAACGGTTGATAAGCCGGTTTACGGTGTAAGGTGGATTTCAGACCATTATCCTATCATTTGTACATTTACTTATTGATTTGAAAAGATGAAGAAATATAAGATAATTTTTTTGATGTTTATGGCGGTTTTCACTGCTACAATGGCTGCTGCTACCGGATATAAGCTGGTTTCTCCTAATGGGAGGCTTATGAGTGAAATAAATGTCGGTGACAGTCTTACGTTTACTCTTTCTGACGAACGTCAATCGATATTGTCACCATCGACCATTGCTATAGAATGGACGGATGGTACAGTTTGGGGAGCCGGTATGAAAGTAAGAAAAGCACAACGCTTGTCTGTCGATGAAGTGATTCCTTCTCCAATGTATAAGAAATCGCAGGTACGAGATAAGTATAACCGATTGGTATTGAACGCGACTGCCGGTTTCAGTATTGAATTCCGGATGTATGATGATGGAATGGCTTATCGCTTCATATCTTCGCTTTCGGGGGAACATACTATAAAGAATGAGAAGGTGGTGTATCGGTTGTCTCAGAACTTTGAGACATGGGCTCCGTATGTGCGTGACCGTAAGAAACGAAAGAACGCTACCCGTGAACAGCAGTTCTGGAATGATATGCAAAATCTTTATACATATCTTCCGGTGCAAGACTTTGATGCTAATAATCTGTTGTTTACACCGATACTTGTCAATCTGGAGCATGACGAAAAATTGTGTATTGCCGAAGCTGACGTTGAAGATTATCCCGGGATGTATTTAGCCGCAGATAATTGCAGGCCGCAGTTGCAAGGAGTCTTTGCTCCTTATCCGAAGAGTGTGGTGCGGGGCGGGCATAATGACCTTGAATATCTGGTTACTTCGCGGTATCCCTATATGGCAAAGATCGATACACCGCGTACTTTTCCGTGGCGTACTTTCATAGTAACGAAGCGCGATGGAGAGTTGACGGAAAATGATATGGTATACCGGTTAGCTGCTCCGTCACGTATTGCCGACCGGTCATGGATCAAGCCGGGGAAGGTTGCCTGGGAGTGGTGGAATGACTGGGGGCTTTACGGAGTAGATTTCAAAGCCGGCATCAATACAGAAACTTATAAATACTACATCGATTTTGCTTCCGAAAACGGTATCGAGTATGTTATTCTCGATGAGGGATGGGCTACCAAAGGAAAGTGTGATCTTTTTGATGTCGTTCCGGAAATCGATCTTCAGACAATAGTAGATCATGGAAGGAGAAAAGGGGTCGATATTATTTTGTGGGCCGGTTATCTGGCGATGGAACTAAATTTGGAAAAGGTGGTATCGCATTATGCCGATATGGGTATTAAAGGTTTTAAAATAGATTTCCTTAATCGTGACGATCAGGAGATGATTGCTTTTATGTACCGTACAGCCAAAGTATGCGCTGCTCATAAAATGCTTGTCGATTTTCATGGTTGCCCCAAACCGACGGGCATGCAACGTACGTATCCCAATGTGGTCAATTATGAAGCGGTATTCGGCCTTGAACAATTGAAGTGGTCTAAACCCGATGTCGATATGGTTTCTTACGATGTTTTATTACCATACATCCGTATGGTGGCCGGCCCGATGGATTATACGCAGGGAGCGATGCGTAATAGTGTCAAAGGCGGATATTTCCCGAACAGGAGTAATCCGATGAGTCAGGGCACCCGTTGTCATCAGCTTGCAGAATATGTCGTATTCGATTCTCCGCTTAACATGCTTTGTGATTCTCCGTCCAATTATATGCGTGAACAGGAATGTATCCGCTTTATTTCCCGGATTCCTACTGTTTGGGATGACACTTTCGTGCTCGATGGTAAAGTCGGGGAGTATATCGTTGTGGCTCGGCGCAAAGGTGATGATTGGTATATCGGAGTATTGGGCGATTGGAATACTCGTGAACTGACAGTGAAATTGCCGGATGATTGTATCGGGAAACGAATCGAGATATTCAGTGATGGGATAAATGCCCATCGGTCGGCTCAGGACTATCGGAAAACGTCCGGTATATTGGAACAGAATGAGATTGTCATCCGACTTGCGCCGGGTGGGGGATGGGTAGCTTGTATTCAATAAGATCATCCATGCTACAGTCTGAACTATATTCCCAAAGTTATCTATCCAACTTTTAGAATACAGTCAGACTGTAGTATGGGTGATTTTATAAAGGTTTTTGATGCAAAATGGAAACAGATTCTTATTTATCCTTTTACAAATCGGGTAGTTCCTCCTTTCCAGGACAATATATATACTCCGGGATAAAGCCGGGAAATGTTGACCGGAGTCTCTCCTGCATTAACTTCACCTAAATGAATGACTGTTGATCCGGTCATGGAGAATATCCTCACATCCTGCAACGCCATAGCAGCAGACAGATATAGAGTCGAACCGTTCTGGTATGTGCTGACCGGACTGGTAGTGATTGTTGTTTCAGTAATGCCCGTACCTCCCTTGCCATACTCATACGCACCGATCGATGAAGTACCATCCGTCGAACGTTCTACTCCTCGTTGGTCGAATATAAGCTTGTCTCGTAATTCAATCGTATTGTCTACATCTCCTTTCAATAATTTTTCTTCAAACTGCGATGCCGGCAGCACATTGATTGCATTTGATCCGAAAAAGCGTCTTTTCACCTTGACTGTCTCAATTGAGCCACCGTTTAAAGCCAAAACAGGAACGATATCTCCTTCTACTATATTGCTTTCGAGCATGTTGCCGAGCAATAGGATCGATGCATCGGCCGAAGTTCCTAAAATATCGGTTTCTGCCGGTGTTATACCGATGTTATCGGTACTCGAAAAGATATTATAGCCGGTAGTCGCCGGTTGCCCTGCATTGTAAACATCACCGGTATATATAGAGGTGGAACGGTTTCCGGCAATCACGTTGTTGAAAATGAATGGTGTGCCGTTGTAGATATGTACGGCAGCACCGTAAAAGTCGGCGGTAGGTGTACCGTTTTTATAGCACGAGGCATGGTTTCCGACAATCGTATTGTTGACGATCGAAAGTGTAGATGCTGCATTCAAATTGGCATAGACGGCCGATCCTCCTTTTATTTCGTTGATGACACCGCCGGTAGCTTCTATCCGGTTGTTGACAAAAGTATTATTGACTAAGGTTGTTTTAGAAGCATAAGCCGTTCCGTTGAGTGAGACGGTGCCTCCGTAAGTTGCCTTGTTGCAGGTATACGTGTTGTACCCCAGATAAGCCCACGAGTATCCGGAATGGTATCCGGCAGAACCTTGTACCGCCTCATTTTCAGAGAAGTAGCAACCTGTTATGGCATAGCGCCACCATAGCTCCACACCGGCATAGGCGGTGAAGTATGCACCACCGTTGGCTGATGAAATGTTACGGATAAATCGGCAGCCGGTGCATAATAATTGGCCGGCTGCATAGATTCCCGCACCCTGACCTGTGGATTGGTTGTCGCGAATAATCACATTGTTGAGTATCAGTGGCGAGCCCAGCCCGGCGATGCCTGCACCTATGGTAACACTTCCGTTGGCATTTCCTCCCACAATTTCAAAATTGCAAAGCGTCAGTGCACAGTATTTTTGAACGGTCACTACACGATAAGCGTTTTCTTCGTTACCGGTCAATACTCCGTCGGCAATTTCATCATTGCCGTTTATATCTCCCGATAGGACTGTGCGTCCTGTCACTTCTTTAAATGCAGAATCGTAGCCGCCGAATATATCCAGCGAATGGGGAATGTTGAGTGTAGCACTACGGCCTTTTAATAGCTCCGATTCGGTTACGGAATAGTGTCCTTGGGCAACGTAAATGGTATCACCGTTGCAGGTGGCATCGACAGCCTCCTGAATATTGCGGAAGGGGGCTGACTTGCTTCCGTCGCCGCCATCGGCAGCATTTATATCCACATAGCGGGTATGGGAGGCTACGAAAGGCATTAATGAAATGCTTACTATCACAGGGAAATGATCGGAAGGCGTGACGCCGCGTCCAAAAGTTTCATTGATGTGATTGTATGTATGCACTTTCATTCCTTTTACCCATACATAATCCAGCCGGGTCCCATCTTTCTTCTCAGGGTCCCATTTGCACAAGGTGCCGTCCTTAGGCCACGGAAATGGGGTTTCCGATACTTTGCGGCTGTCCGACAGATAGGCACTGCAAAGGTCATAGAACGGATAGCGTATGGCCGATGAGTTATGGTCACCACATATAATTGCCGGATAATGACCGGAGATGGAACGTACTTTTTCTATGTTAATACGTGTTCCTTCATTACGGGCATCGCTTCCTAAATGATCGAGGTGGGTGATGAAATAGTAAAACAGTTCACCGGTCTCTTTCACTCTTAACTTGGCCCATACGGCAAAACGTTTGTTACCACTGCTGTTGTCCCATGAAATTAGCGATTTGGAGGGGTCTGTACATAAAAAGTAATGTCCCTCTTCAAGAAGGTCGAATTTGTCGGTGCGAAACAATACCGCATTGACTGTGCCTTGATTGGGCACCGTCGACGAGTTACCTCCCCATTCTACAAATGAATACTCCGGAAGCAAACTTTTCATATCCTCTTGTTGCGAACCGGCGTTCATTTCATTGACCCCGACAATGTCGTACTTGAAATCGATAATTGTCCGGGCAACATAGCTCTTGCGGTTGTCCCAGCTTAATTCTCCTTGATCGGCAGTTGTTTTGAAACGGATATTAAAACACCCCACATTTAAAGTCGTGGTATTGGCTACACTGACCGTTGGAATGGTCGGTAGAAGCACCCATAGGATGGCAAATAGCCTATATTTGATGTGATAGAAAGCCATATAATAATGATTTATAAAACAAACAAGTCGTCTGCTTCCTGTATCCGGGAGGCAGACGGACCTGTTTAATAAATGAGTGACAATATTATCTGGTAACTTTGAACGTTTGTCCGTTCACGTTAGCCATGTAAATACCCTTTGCAAGTTCACGCAAATCAATCGTATCGCTTTGTGTAATAGATTGGATGCGCATACCTTGTAAATTATAAATATGTATGGTAGCATTATCGGTGAGTCCTACCACCTTGTAGATACCATTACCCGAAGCTTGTAATTTGAGAGAACTCCCCGGGGAGGCCGTATTGGCAATACCGGTCCCATGATTGGTTAAGAAGTCATAAGCTCCCGGAGCAGTTTCACCGTTAACCTCTTCCTGACTACGTTTCGAACCGGTTTGGTCTACTGTAACATCAATCTCGAACGGTAGATATCTGCCTTCATCTTTTAGCGTTTTGATGTACTCTCCGAGTTCGAAGCCATAAAGGGCATAAACTCCGAGCTGATCGAGAATTCCATTATCCACAGGTTTCAATGTCTTGGTAAATCCACCATTCTCTCCGGCTGCTGTTGTACCGAATATTTTTGAATAAGTATTCGGGTTGTTGCCATCCATATGATCATTGTTCCAGTTGATAGCAATAGTAGGAGATTCCATGACCGAGCCGAATGTGCCCAGTATGCTGCCGCCATAAGAATTTAGATAAGCGCTGGAAGGTGTTTTCTCCGTACCGGTAAGAACGATGGCAGCTTTGGCTACCGCACCGTCATCATCGCGCCCCACGATGATCGAATTGCAGATATTCACCGCCGGATCACAGGCAATGCGTATTTGCGAACCCAACCATGAACCGGGGTTAGTGACAGTACCGGTTTCCGTATCTTCGGCATATAGCTCCGAAGGGTCGGCAGAACAGGTATTACCGGCAATGGTACAGTTAATAATATGTACCGCGCGTACATCGTCATCAAAAGAACTGCCATTGGCACAAACTCCTGCACCTTCATAAAAAGCCTTGTTGTCGACGATGGTAGAATTTATGATCCACATATTCTCTCCCGAAGACTGGGCGATGGCACCACCATAACGGGATTCTACTTCATTATTACCGAAGTAGCAACGTTCGATTACGCCATTCGCTTTCTTCGAACTACGGGTGGTACAGCGGAATCCGGCTCCGGTCTTGTGCGCTTTGTTGTTGTATACATTGCAGTCTTTTATATGATAAAGTCCGCCATAGATGTGGATACCGGCGCCGATTCCGTCTCCTGCACCTTCGCCTTTGCTTATATTATTATATATATTGCAATACTGGAGCTCGATGGCCCCCTGTGTGCAATAAACGGCTCCGCTTGCATTAGTCGAACCTTCGGGAGAGTATGAACAGGTGAAATCGATACCTATCAGCCGGCAGATATGGGCCAAGTTCTCGGCATCATCGTTCCTTGCCTGGCGCACATGGATTAAGTTGCGGAGGTCGCCTGCGCTCGGCCCCCCGTTTTCATCGAGGTCGCCGGAGAATATCGTGGGTGTGGCCGATGGATAGGCAGGCCATTCGGTAACCGCGCCTTTGCTCTGATCGCATCCTCCTACAAAAACATAACCACGGTAAATACGCCCGGCGTCGGCACCGGGACTGGTAGCATTGTAATAGGTACCGCCTGCAAGAAAGAATACGTCTCCGGTTTTATATTTGGATACCTCGTCGTTTTTTGCAGCAGAGGCATCATTCTCGAAAACGTCGTACATGGTAATCGCTTTTTCCCAAGATGAACCGTCGTTACCTGTGGAGCGTAAACCCGGTACGACATAGTATTCGGCCGAAAAAACGGTTGTAGGAATCAAAATTCCCATTGCGTAGAGTAAGAAATGTTTTAGTTTCATAATTCTCATAGATTTGTTAATAATGTATTGATAAAATCACTTGGAACTTTTAGTGCCTGTTTAAATTTTGCTCAGTATTATTTTAAGAGGAAAGTTTAAACAGGCTCTTATACTTTTGAGGGAGTCCCCAAGGCAGCTTTTTAAGGTTGTAAAGACTTTATGTAGTCTTCATAAATCCGGTGATAGGTGGCAACGAGATCCGTAAACCCATTGACCTCCTTTGCCCTTATTTCGTAGAGGAACGGGCCGGTATAGCCGGCACGGTCAAGCGCCTGAAGAATAAGGGTCCAGTTGTTTTTGCCACGTCCCGGGAGCTGATGGCACTCTTTCTCTCCGTCTCCGTCGGCAATATGGACACTCTTTATGCGAGAACCGAGTGCGGCGATCAGCCGTTCGGGATTTTTAATGTGATTCATGTCGATGGCAGCATAAACATCGGCCGGCATTAAATCCATGATTTCAACCATCTCCTCGACCGTACGGCCCAGTGGGCGTTCTACTCCGGGGCTGCGAAGCAACTTATACCCGAGAAGATTTTCCAGTACGATAATGGCTCCTGTCTCCTTTACATCTTTATTCAGGGAGGTGATGGTTTTTACCAACTGGCTCATGCGTTGCTTGCGTTCGTTGAGGCCCAACCGCCAGCTTGGATGAAACAGTATAACTTCCGGCTCTAATACACCGACAACATCAATATAGCCACGGTAGGCATTTTCCGAATGCGAACGGATCGTTTCGTCAACGTGCGACGGGTCACAGTCGGCCCCATAAGGCATATGTATCGACCAGATGTTGATTCCGGCACTGTCGGCATCGTGTTTTACCCGGCGGAACTTCTCTTTTAATTCGGCATTTGGAATAGGATGATCTCCATTGACCAAGCCGGTGAGAGAAATCTCTATGTCGGAGATACCTGCAGACCGCGCTTCTTTCAGATTTTCATAGGTCAGTCCCTCTAAACCGCCGAAAACGCTTATGGTTGTTCCTATACGCAACTTCTGCGGAGTGCGTACTTCATCTCCATTCATGGTATCCATGCAAAAACCGCTTATGGAAACCATCAAGACAGATATCCATGCATAGATTGATTTTCTTTTTAACATACTGTTTACTTGTAATTTAAAACTTAGTAATAGCTTATTTGTGAGTAACGATTAAAAATCAAGTCCATCGTCCCAGCCGGTGTTCTGTGTAATCATGCCTTTGGTAAGTGTGCGTTCGTTACTCGGGACCGGATAGAGATAATCGCGGTCCTCATTGAAAGCCCTCATCAATTGTCCGTGAGCCAGGATATAGCCGGTCTCTCCTTCTGAAAGGAATATATCCTGATTTATTTTCAATGGAGTTACTCCCGGAGCAGGAATACGGCGGTCCAGATAAACCACAAAGTCGATTTTTCCATTACCATCCATGTCATAACGGCCTTCACCGGGTACATAAGGACCATAAAATGGCTGGGCCAGAAGCTGACCTTCACGCCATCGGCATAGATCGGAAAAACGGATACCTTCACTTACCATCTCTATCGAACGTTCCCGGCGGATCTCAAGAATAACTCCTTTATTGGAGCCACTGTCTACATTCTTATATCCATAAAGTTCAGATGTAAGGAACGGGTCGGGATTAGCATTTGCAGCCGATTTATTCAGATGAGGCATCCCTACGCGGTCCCGGATTAAATTGACAGAGTGATCGAGATCGTCTTGTGTCAATGTCCCTAATTCGGCTTTGGCTTCGGCGTAATTGAGATATACTTCGGCCATACGGTAAATAGGCACATCTATTGTAGAGGCATTGATATAATTGGGTCCCGAAATATACTTCAGCATCGGATATCCTGTCACGGTATTGGCAAAATTGAAAGTTCCTTCTGTACCATCGACGTATTGGGCATTTTGTGTCAGTACTGTCTGTGCAAGACGGGGATCGCGCCCTTTTGTCTCTTCAGTAAATGGCATCGTTGCCCATCCCTCTATATCGGTGAAGCGGCTGCCGTCTTGCATTAAATAAGAGAAAACGAGTGCTTTGGTATAACCGGCCATACCTTTGGACGGCATCAGTGCATAGGCGTCGACTGCATGTGCGAAATTACCCCCATAACAACGTGCAAGGATCACTTCCTGTGCAATGGCGTTTTCTGAAGTAAAGAGCGAATAATAGGGATTTTTCCCTGTCGAGTAGATAGAATACTTTTTATCATTCATAATATCAAGTGACGCATTGACGCATTCCTGCAAGATAGCTTCATAAGGTAAGTTGTTTTTATTAAATGTGTGGCCGGCATGGTATTTACGGAAAGTACCTTCAAAAAGACACGCACGCGATTTTAACGCAAGGGCTGCATAACGCGAAACTTTGTAAATAGAGGATGATGCCGGAAGATTTTCTGCCGCCTTATCACAGTCTTCTATAATATGATTTATGATGACGTCGCGACTGTCGCGCGGCTTGGCCAGAAGTTCATCTTGGTCTGATGCCAATACTTGGTCATACCATGGCACTTCGCCAAAGCGTTTCAGCTTTTCAAAGTAAAAGTAAGCGCGCCAGAAATAAGCAACACCATCGTAGCGTTTGCGGGCGGTTGCATCTTCGCAACGGTGGGAGTTCTGAAGATAATAATTGATATATCTCAGATAAGACCATGACCATCCTCCACCGGAGGAAGGAACAGTGCGTGTCAGCCCTACTACGACATCGCTTTGAGACAGACCGTCGACAATTAGGTTGGATGGTTCGTCATACAGATTGACTGCGGTGGGTTCCATGAGGTAAAACTGGTTGGTATAAAGTTCCAACTCTGACTCTGTATGAAAAAAAGTGTCGGGACTGATGGAATCCTTAGGAAACTCATTAAGGTCACACGATGCAAAGCCTGTTAATAAGGCGGCGGATATGAATATATGTTTTATAGTACGCATAGCTGGTTTGTTTTTTTAGAATGTAATATCGATGCCAAATGAGAATACCTTGCTGAAATTGTATACTTCACCGGAGTTCTCAATGTAAGATGAAGATGAAACTGCCGCTTCGGGGTCGATGTATTTACAGTATTTTTTCATCGGCGACCAGTAAGCAAGATTCTCTCCGGTAAAATAAATGCGTATCTGCTGAAGATATTTTTTTAATACCGGAAGAGTATAACCTACTGTCAGGTTCTTAAGCCGCAGATAGGCCACGTTCTGAATATACCGGTCATTAGGTGATGTCAGAGTATAGTGGGAATTGGTGTTATCGGAGTATGCTTCATAACCGCGAGGGAATGGAAAGTATGCATCCAGATTATCTTCACTCCATACCTGATCTACCAATTGCTGGCTTAAGAATGTATTGTGCGGACGACAATAGGGACCCCAGAAAAGATTGGCCTGGCCGGAGCTGGGATACCAGTTGCGTTTGCCTACACCTTGAAACAGGATAGAAAAATCAATACCGTTCCACGAAAAATCACCACCGAATGTATAAGAGTATCTTGGAAGTGAATTACCGATGATTACCCGGTCTCCCGGATCTTCGACAGTGTTTTTCCCGATGGAAATTTTATTGTCGCCGTTGAGATCCAAAAATTTCGGATCACCTGCATGAAGTCCCTTACGGGTGGCAGTAGCATCGATGCGTTTGGTAAAGTAGGAACAGTCCACTTTTTGGGTATATTCTGCCGCTTCTTCATCCGTACGGAAAAGACCATCGATTTTATATCCCCAGATATCTCCGAGTTTTTCGCCTACATAGTGTTCCGAAATTAGTCGGGTATCATTGTCGAACCGGGTGACTTTGGTCTGGTAATCGCCAAGGCCGGCACGTAATGAGTAAGAGAATGGCCGGTTAAGCAGAGTCGTTCTGTCACGCCAGACGAAACTGAGTTCCCAACCTTTGGTGCGCATATCGGCAGCATTGGTGCGCGGTTCGCTTGCACCGTAAACTCCGGGGAGCGATGCGCCCGGCATCATCATGTCGGTAGTGTTGCGTACGTAATAATCGCCGCTGAATGTCAGCCTGTTGTTTAGGAAAGCAAGGTCGATTCCCCAGTCATACGTCGTTACTTTTTCCCATGTTAAATCATTGGCTACAGGGGCGTCTTCACGAGCGTATGTCAGTTTATCCGTACCGTTGAACGTAAAATCTCCATTGGTGAGATTGGTATTGATCTTTTGAACAAACAGATAGTCAGATACCTGTTGGTTGCCAAGGCTGCCGATAGAAAAACGTATTTTGGCATTGTTCCACCATTGTCGCATAGGTTCCCAGAAATTTTCCTGACTGATACGCCATCCTACAGAACCTGAAGGGAAGTATCCCCAACGGTTGTGACTCCAGAAGCGCGACGATCCGTCGGTACGGCCGGAGGCTTCGAACAGGTATTTGCCATCGTAGTCATAATTGATACGTCCGAAGACACCAAGTGTCTTATATTTCGATTGTCCGCCACTGACGGCATAAGTCGATCCGGCTGATAAGTTGAAGTCATTCAGGTCTTCCGAAAGATTTCCATCAACCGATATTGCATTCTTGCGGTAGTAACGGGTGTCATATTGCATACCACCTACAATCTTGAAGTTATGTACTTTATTCCAAGTGTGTGAATAATCGGCAAATGCTTCAAATGTCTGTTTATAGAGTGACTGGTTAGTTTCTTGAAGGTCGTTACGGAACTTGCTGGTGGTTTCCCATGAAATCACGCCTTCATGTGAAGAATATGGTGCATTATTATAGCGATACTGTCCGAATTCATGAGAAAAACGATAGGCATGACTTAAATGTAGGGTTAGCCCTTTAACGATATCTAATTCAAGGTTGTTTTTAATCGTCGCTTCATTTACTACCTCTTCGTTGGACGTTTTTCCATAAGTAAGCATCAGATTCATGTCACCGAGTACACCGGCTCCTTGATTTACTATTTCAGTGCTGTGTACGATAGTTCCATCAGGATTTCTGGGGACAAATAACGGAGAACCTCCCATAGTTACGTTACGAAATGTCGTTTGCTGGTTTTTCATTCCCGGCCACCACATTTTACCATAAAAATAGTTCAGGTTGGTACTAAAGCGGGCCCATTTTGTAATGTTGATATCCAGTTTTCCGCGAATGCTGTAATTGTCATAAGGGTCATTCTGCTGGTTCATAACCCCTTGGGTATTGTAATAGCGGCCGCTGACGTAGTATTTCACCCTGTCATTTCCCCCTCTTATCGATACATTATGCTCATGTTGCATGCGGGTACGTTTGTAAATGTAATCGTACCAATCGAAATTTCCGTAATACTTGTATGTTCCGTCTTCTTCGGTTACTACCCATGGGCGGGCGGGATTTTCCGTCTTATCGCCGCGACGCATCTCGAGTTCGTTCCAGTCGTCCTCATCATATTTAAGATAGTTTATCCCTTTATTCGAATAATAGAAAAAGCGGTCGACTACTTTGGCCCAGTCGTAACCACTGGTTATGTAGTCGGTACTCGTGGTGTTTTTTAATAAACCGAAACGACCGTTATAAGTAACCTTTACGTTCGAATCACTGCCGGTTTTAGTAGTAACCAATACTACACCGGCTGAGGCCTTTGCACCGTATACCGAAGCTGCTGCAGCATCTTTTAATATGGAAACCGATTCTATATCGTTAGGGTTGAGTCTGTTTAGTTCCATTTCTACACCGTCGACAAGAATGAGCGGGGTTCCTCCGTTTAAGGATGCGGCACCGCGAATATCTATTTCATAACCCGAATCGGCCCTACCGGTATTAATACCGATGTTTAGTGATGGATCCAGGCCTTGCAGGGCTTGTGCAGCCGAAGAAACAGGACGCCCGTTGATCTCTTCATTTCCGATAACTCCGACACTTCCTGTCAGGTTTACCTTTTTCTGGCTGCCGAATCCGACTACTACTACTTCATTGAGTATAGTCGAATTTTCAGTCATGGTAATATTCAAAACGGTCGAGCTACCTACTTTTATCGAAATATCGGAAAAACCTACATAAGAAAATTTGAGTGTTTGTCCTGGAATCGCTTCAATGGAATAATCACCGTTTACATTGGTGATTACGCCTTTGCCCGATTCGGGATTTTGGACGGTAACACCGATCAATGGTTCTTTATCTGCACCGTTTATCACTCTCCCGGTAATCAGGCGTGGCCTTTGTGTCGCAGGTGTATTCCCGGTAGGTTGTTTCCGGCTTTGGATGACAATACTTTTGTTGGTTACCGTATAGGTGACATTTTGCCCCGTAAATATATGGCTGAGTATTGTACTTATGGATTCATTTTTAGCTGAGACTGAAACTTTACGATTCATATCCACCTCATTCGATTCTACTGTTACGGAAAATCCATATTGCTGTTGCAGTTTCAATACAGCTTCGCGTACAGTCACATTCTTTACTTGAAAATCAATACCTGTAGCAAGTGCCTTACTGGGAAGCAGTACACTGATAACCAGCGTGAGCACCATGAAAGTGTTTCTCATAATTGATTGATTTAAATGATAGCTGTTGTACATGTTATAAGATTTATTATAATTGATTGATCGGAATTGATTCATTGACATTGTTTTCATTTGTCATAGCAGGGGTGTTTTTTAGTATTTCATAAAATGCTTCATCCTATCTATATTATTGGACTTAGTTTTCTATGAGTCGTCGTCCCATCGTTTCCGGGTGGATGAGGGAACTTGGTCTTTCATTGTATTGGATGGTAGTTTTCTTATCATAAAAGAAACTGATATAGATGGTTTTACTTAAAGAACTCGTGATAGGAAGAGATTACGTAACGGGGAGTTGTTTTTTTGTTTCAATTCAGTATCTCTTGCGTGAATTGGTTGTGAAATGCATGTTTTTATGGATAGATAAATTGTGATATTTTATCCACAAATGTATTTGAGTGACATTAATGGCTTTGTATGTTGTAACGGTTTTCCGGTATGTAAAAATAAAACAATATATGATCTTCTATTTTTTCTTTCTATTTAGTGTGTAGATGATTAAAATAATAATATATTTGCGGCGGTTTTTATATCTTAAAAAAAACAAAGAAGCGTAAAGCTGTTATTCATAGTTGAAGAATAGGCTTAACAGCCCTCATGCTTTTTTTATCTATTTAACCGCCGTTGATGGGGGCAGACGGAATAAACAATTACATACAATGACAAACAGTATAAGGTATGGCATTTTTTTGCCTTTCTTTCTTTTGTTCAGTTTCTTTTCCCAACATCAGATTTTTGCCCAAGGCAAAATAGAAGTTGTTTCTTTTCAACGTATGGAGACTGACATCACCGCTCGTGTCACCGCTCCCAAACGTGACCAGAATGGCGAGCTCTGTGCTTTGATCCGTATCGTTACCACAGTTAAAGATTTGATGTTCGAACCTGACGCCTTAGGTATCACTGCCCGTGAGAATAAACCCGGCGAGATCTGGCTTTATGTTCCCCGTGGTGCCCGTCGCATTTCTATCATGCATGATCAATATGGTGTTTTGCGCAACTACTTCTACCCTGATATAATCGATAAAAGCACTGTTTATGAGATGGAGGTCCGTGTGAATGACGGTACTTCCCAAGCTCCTGTGGATACGAATACGCAACTGTTGGTGATGCGTCCCGAGCCTGCTGATGCTACCGTTTATATCGATGATGAAAAAGTTCCTACCGAGAAAGGCCTTTTTACTGCCACGATGAAGAAGGGTAGCCACACTTATCGTGTTGAATCTCCTATGTATGCTCCCGAAGCCGGTGTAATCGATCTTGGCAGTGAACAAAAGATTATGAGCGTTACCTTGAAACCTAAGTTCGGCTATCTGGAAGTCTTCTCTTTGCCCGAACAGGATGCCAATGTCTATATTGACGGCATGTTGGCGGGACAGACCCCTTACAAGAGTGACCGTATGCCTATCCGTGATTACCGTATACGCATTGAAAAGGATCTTTTCTTTCCCATTGATACCTTGGTCAGCATCTCTTCCGGTGAGACGAATAGCCAGACTTTTACCATGATTTCCACCATCAAGCCCAAAGAGCCACGTCGTATGCTGGTTATGGCTGAGGTTGGTTATCATTCTTCTCAAGTTTCTTATGGTGGTATGATCGGTTTTGTCCGTAAGAACGGTGCCTATGTGAAATTCCGGAGTGATTTCGGTTCTGCTTCTGCCGATCTTGAATGCGACGACAGTGGTGCTCTGACTTCCGGTGGTGAAGGTACTCCTTATTATAAAGAAGGATTCAGCCAGAAATCCCGCTTGTCTGTGACGGCCGGTTATTTGCGCCAGCTTTGGAAGCCTGTTTATGTGTATGCCGGTGGCGGCTATGGTAGCCGTACGCTGGCATGGGAAACGGTCGAGGGTGAATTGGTGAAGAATACGGATCATTCTGCATCCGGTGTTGCTGCCGAGCTGGGTGTCATCGGTCGTTTAGGGAAGTTTGCCCTTTCGGTCGGTTTTCATACCGTTAATTTTAAGCACCATGAGGTTGCTGTAGGTATTGGTATAATGTTTTAATTATTTGCAATGAAAATGAAAAGAATCGGATATCTTCTTATATTATGTAGCCTGTTTTTTGTGATGTCGGGCTGTGAAAAGGATACGGAGCCTGTAAATTTTGCTCCTAAATTAACAACGGGTAAGGTTGACGGTATCTTCCGTACAGGTGCTACGCTGTTTGGTGAAATGGTAAAACCCGAGGGGGTAGTTGTGAAAGAATACGGTATTCTTTATTCCACTCTTCAGAGTATGGCGGAATATGAGACAAAGACAGCCGATAATGACAATAATGGTAAATTCAGTGCCCAGTTAGTCGATTTGGAGGCTGGTAAGACTTATTATTATTGTGCTTATGCCAGCAGTGGATATAGCATTGCCCGTGGTGAGGTGAAGAGTTTTGTTACGGTTGCCAGTGAAGTTCCCGTTTTCAGTACTTTACAGATCAAAGATGTGGATGAGAAAAGCTTTGTGGTGAATACTTCTATCCTTGACGAGGGTGGCAGTAATATTGTCATGAAGGGTTTCTGTTGGAAGGAAGTGAGTGGTGATTCCGATGATCCCGAGGTAATCGATGAATCGAAGAATCTGGATCTTTCTGCCGAATATCAATGGCGTGTGAACGATTTGAAGCCCGGTCGTAAGTATGCAGTTCGTGCATTTGCAGTCAATAGTAATGGCCTGGGGTATGGAACCACTACGTATCTGACAACTAATGCTACAGATCTTCCGGTTGTATCTTCTTGTACTCCCAGTGATTCGACCTCTACCTCTATCACTATGTTAGCCCGTATTTTGGGTAATGCTTCTACTGTGACTGAGAAAGGATTTTGTTATAGTTCGACTAAAGAATTGCCGGAGGTTACCGATATGCGTGTCATTTCCAATATACCGGATACGGTGATATACGAAACTGTCAGTGGATTGGTTCCCGGAAATACCTATTATATCCGTGCTTATGCTACCGGTTCCCAAGGAACGGGTTATGGTGATGTATTTTCGTATACGATTCCCGGAGGAAATGTGGGGCAGGGCATTAATTCTGCAGAAGATTTGATGGCTTTTCGGGATGCGTGTAATGCGGGAGCTGATTTATCAAATTGGAAAGATGCATCAGGTGTTGTGAATATTAATGCGGATATAGATATGGCGGGTAAGGTGAGTTGGCAGCCGATCAATAGATTTGACTATGTTTTGGAAGGAAATGGGCATACCATATCAAATTTGAAAATCTATTATTCGGAATTGCAGGAAAAACCGGCAGCCAGTACCGGATGGATAGTACTTGGTTTTATCAATCAAAATTATGGGGTTATACGTAATCTGACGATGGGAGAAGGATGTGAACTTAAAATGACTCCGGATGATAGTCCGATAAATATAGCTGAATCAGTAATTACTTTTGGCATGTTTTGTGGAGCTTTGTGGGACAATGCTTCTATTTCCAACTGCAAAAATTATGCTTATGTGAAGGCTTGTTCGGGAGCCGGGATAGTAGGTATGATGTATGGAGGCATGGTAGAGAAATGTATCAATTATGGAAATATTGTGGCTGTTGGTACAGAGGTTATAGCAGAAGAATATGTGGATAATTCTACGTCAGGAATTGCATATGGCTGTGTGAAGTCGTTGAATCAAATTCGCGGCCGCATTGTTGATTGTCAAAACAATGGGGTAATAAAAGGTGGCTATAGGGCAGCCGGTATCTGTTCGCGGCACGAAGAAGGTGGAGACATAGTCGGTTGCATAAATTATGCGAAAGTAACTTCTGATGAATGGGCCGCCGGAGGTATTTGTTCTGAGGTCGGAATGGGAAATGCCACTCTTGAATCCTGTGTGAATATGGGAGAAGTGTCTTCTACGAATATTGCCGGTGGTATTGTGGGAGTAGCGGATATTTATAATCTGACTTTCTCTTTATCTCGTTGTAGACATGAAGGACAGGTAAATTCGACGGATATAGCAGGTGGAGTATGTGGATTGGTAAAGAAGACAGATGGAATACTATCGATGGATAGTAACACAAATTCTGGTACTGTTAATGGAGTCGCTGGTTCTGAAACCAATATCATTGGAAAAGATGAACGTATCTCTTTATAATAAATCTGATATTTGGGAATAGCTCCCTTTGGTGAGCAGATAAAGGGAGATGTATATGTTGTCAACGAGGTTTCTCCTCCTCCTTTGGAATTTGAATAGTATATGCCGGGGCAGTAATACTATCCCCTTTTGGGAGGGGAAGAAGACTGTCATAACAGATTAGTCTTCCTCAGTTACACCTCTTTTCTTTGTAGAATCTTCCTTTTAGTATTTGAAGAAATACTGGAAGGGAGATTTTTTCTACTTAATCTTTTGATACAACGCTTTTTGCATTTCTTAATTTGTTTTCTTGTGATAGGGTGTCCCGGATATCACGTCTCTGTTTTTGAACATTGTTGATAGTTCTCTTGGGATATAATCTTCTGCTTGTCGAAATATATATTTCTTACGTACAAAGAAATGTATTTTTATATATCAAACAACTTCAATAACATGTCTTGGGAAAATGTCTAAGAAATGTTTTAACCGAATATTTTTCTTATAGACATAATTAAACTAAAGTGTGAACTTTTTATTTTGCTTCTTTTTTCTTTACGGAATGTGCGTGTTTTTATTTTTAGTTTTATAGTGCTTGTCGTATTTTATAAATATCCGGTTGGTTCCTCACCGAGAAAAGCGTCGTTTCTCTACGAGGGGCGGCCTGTTTCTCTACGAAGAACGGCTCGTTCCTCGTAGAGGAAAGTAATGAGTTATTTAATGTATTGATACATAGAGGTTTGTTCAATATTGAAAATGTCTTTTATTTTTAATGTTTAAATTGTACTTTTATTTCTTTCTTTATTATTTTCTTTTGTCTGAAATATTAACATTTGTGCTCTTGCTTATTTAAGATACTCGCGGAAGAATTGTTCTATCTTGTCGAATGGGATCACTTCCAGATTATCATACAGATCTACATGACTCGCATCGGGAATGATCTGTAGTTCTTTGTTACTCCCTTTCAATTTTTTGAAAGCATCTTCGCTGAAATAACGCGAATGGGCCTTTTCGCCGTGAAGCATCAATACCGCACTGCGAATTTCATCACTATATGATAGTAGAGGCATATTGATGAATGAAAGTGAGGATGTTTTGTTCCAGCCATTGTTTGAGTTGAGTGAACGTTTGTGGAAACCACGTGATGTTTTGTAATAGGCATGGTAATCTTTTATGAATTGGGGCGCATCATCAGGCAATGGATCTACAACGCCACCTGCCAGGGCATATGTACCGCTACGATAGTCCTCTGTGCGTTGGGCATTGAGCTGCTTGCGGAGTTCATAACGGGCGTTGGCATCCACTGTGTCAAAATAGCCCTTGGCATTTACACGTCCCATGTCGTACATCGTTACTGTTGCCGTTGCTTTGATACGGGTGTCGATGGCGGCTGCATTGAGTGCTATACCGCCCCAACCACAGATGCCAAGGATGCCGATACGTTCTGTATCCACGTCATTACGGGTAGAAAGGTAATCGACTGCTGCACAGAAATCCTCTGTATTGATATCCGGAGAAGCTACATAACGGGGTTCTCCACTGCTTTCTCCTGTGTATGACGGATCGAAAGCAATTGTTAGGAATCCGCGTTCTGCCAGTGTTTGTGCGTACAAGCCTGAAGCCTGTTCCTTTACTGCGCCAAAAGGGCCGCTAATGGCAATGGCAGGTAATTTCTCCGTAGTATTTTTAGGAATATAAAGGTCGGCAGCCAGTGTAATGCCGTATCGGTTATGGAAAGTTATTTTGGTATGGTTCACTTTATCGCTCTGAGGGAACGTCTTGTCCCATTCTTGAGTCAGGTTTAATTTCTCTTCCATGATCTTATTGTTGTTGGTATGATTGTCTGTTGCAAACAGATGCCCTGCGATGCAAAGGCACATTGCCGTTATTGTGCATACGTTTTTTAATCGGTTATTCATCTTATTTTAGTATTTTGCCATCTGAAAAAGCGTTACCTACTTTTTCGCCTACTTTCAGATAGTCATTGTTGAACGGATCGAAAATGATGGGAACTACTTTGGAAGCATCTACTTTGCCGTTTTCGCCGAGTACACGTTCATCTACGCTCACATTTACTATCTCGCCGCGCAGAATACTGGTTTCGGGATTGTAGTCTTTCAGTCTGCATTCCATTGCTACGGATAATTCGTCAATTAACGGAGCATCCACAAACTCCGAACGGGTAGCGTGGAAACCGGCACGTGCAAATTTATCTGCTACTTTATTGCCGGAAACAATGCCTACATAATCGCAGGCTACGACTTGTCCGGCTTCTGCCATACTTACTGTAAACGCTTTGCGTTTTAGGATATTTGCAGTTGTCTTGTGTCCTTTGCTGACACAAATACTGATTTCATTCATTTCGCTGATACCACCCCAAGCTGCATTCATCGCATTGGGGATATGGTTTTCATCGTAAGCAGCGATGATAAATACCGGCTGCGGATAGGTAAAGGGCTTTGCCCCGAAATTCTTTCTCATAATGATTTATTTTTTATCCATTGTTTGACATCTTCCAAGCTTGCGTTATTCAGTAGTTTACCTTTCTGCCATTTTATGGTGGGATAAGTTTTCTGCAACTCTTTTTCGGCGTTGGAGATACTGCTACCGCCCGATGTGGCGAACGGAATAATTGTTTTACCTGTAAGATCACAACTTTCTATAAAAGTGTTAATGATTCTCGGAGCCAGATCCCACCAAATGGGAAAACCGATATAAACAGTATTGTAATCTGCTAAATTCTTCGGTTTAGAACTTAAAGCAGGACGCGATTTTATATCTGCCATCTCTACACTGCTACGTGAGGATTTGTTGTGCCAGTTCAGGTCGGCAGCAACATACTCTTTCACAGGCTGTATTTCGTAGAGCGTTCCGCTTGTGGCTTCGGCAATCAGTTTGCCTGCTTTTTCCGTCGTTCCCGTTGCCGAGAAATAAACAACCAAAGTTTTGTTACTTTGTTCTTGTGCATTTGCGGTAATACATAACATGATGATTGCCGTCATAATCAATACAATTCTTTTCATACGGTATATTATTTAGTTTAAATATCTCGAATTTTGAGGTGTTTTCTCTTTGTTCATGTTCTGTGCATTTAATGAAATTCTTGTATGGAGCAACGATATAGATATTGTCGCTACTATAATTATGCTTTGGATCGTCATTCTCGATTTGGTTTTATTGCGATGATGCAAAATTACGGAGTATTATCCATCATACCGGTATATAAATTACAGATTATATAACCCGAATTACTGATATAGAGAAAGATAAAGATGATTTGCAAGTTTTTTAGCATAAGTCGAGCTTTATTATCTTCTACGATTTTTATGTTTACTGGTTCATTAAGGGAATTAAAGAAGCATAAGATACTTTATATTGGTGTCTGTAATTTGTGTTGCTGTTATTACTTCATTTTTCAATGAAAAATACAATATTATGGATAGTCCCTTATAAAACCGGAATCCCGTAGCTTTCTATTGGTATTAAATTGCGGACAGTACTGTTGGATCGTCCCTCTTTCCTTCTGATATGTTTTTCTCTTTTGTTCCCTCTTTTTCCCATATCTAATTTTCAGTTTTCTTTCTTTCCTTCTTAACGTCTTTGTTTTTTTTAACCTTCCCTTTTTCCTGTCTTTCCCCTTGATTTTAATAGTGTACTCTTTTATCCAATCAAAGTCTATACTTTAGCCTGGTAATAGTCTATACTTTATTCTTTTATAACTCTATACTTTTGTCTGCCCTGCATCGGTCTTTTGTTATTTCTTTAATAATCAGCGTTTTATCCTTTTTCCTTTTTCTTCTTCCTTAATTAATAATATCTTCCTTGTTTTTTTGATAACCTCGCCTTCTCTTTTCGTCTTTTCTTTTCCCCTTTTCTCTGCTTTCCCTTTTTTTTCTTCTTCTCTTTCTATTTTCCCCTTTCCCTTTTTCAATACTTTCTGCTTATATATATATAATAAGGTGTCATTCTTTTCCCGTCTTTTTTTCTTTTTCCCCTTTCTTTCCTTTTTCTCTTCTTTCACATATTTCAAAATCAGCCAGTTATAAAAAACGTTTCATTTTTTTTGAAAAAAAAGTATCATATATTTTGTTCGTATTGTAAAATGCCCTACTTTTGCACCCGCTTTGCAAGAGAAGCAAGGCTGAATGATTGACATGGTGAGGGTGATTGGCAGTATGGAAACTTCCAGTTTTTTCTTTTTCCTTTCGCTTCAGAAGTGACCGGAAAAA
>NZ_HF991089.1:0-1014 GCF_000432295.1 Bacteroides sp. CAG:189 | reverse complement strand
TTCTTTTGCGATTTCATAAGATACCCCTTCGGCTTCGATAATAATTCTTCCCGGAGTAACAGGGGCAACAAAGCCCTCTGGAGCACCTTTACCTTTACCCATACGTACATCAGCAGGTTTTCTGGTAATAGGTTTATCCGGGAAAATACGAATCCAAATTTGTCCTTGACGTTGCATATATCTTGTCACTGCAATACGAGCAGCTTCGATCTGACGGCCTGTAATCCATTTTGTTTCCAAAGCCTTAATTCCAAAAGAACCGAAAGCCAACTGATTACCTCTCTGGGCAATACCTTTTTGACGGCCTTTTTGTTGTCTTCTGAATTTTGTCTTTTTCGGTTGTAACATAATTCCTAAAAATTCAAATTCGTTTAGCGATTATTTTTCTTTCTTTTGAAGTTCTTTCCGCCATTGTTTCCGCTATTGCTTCCACGACCGCTTTCTTTGCTTTGCGTAAAGTTCGGAGCTAATTCTCTCTTACCGAAAACTTCACCTCTACAGATCCAAACTTTAATACCGAGAAGACCAACCTTAGTCAATGCTTCTGCATGACAGTAGTCGATATCTGCTCTGAAAGTGTGCAACGGAGTTCTTCCTTCCTTATACATTTCAGAACGAGCCATTTCAGCTCCATTCAAACGTCCTGAAATCTGAATTTTGATACCTTCAGCACCCATACGCATTGTATTAGCGATAGCCATTTTAATGGCACGGCGATAGGCAATCTTTCCCTCTACCTGACGAGCGATGTTGTTTGCAACTATAACAGCATCCAACTCAGGTCTTTTCACTTCGAAGATATTGATCTGAATATCCTTATCGGTAACCTTCTTCAACTCTTCTTTCAACTTATCAACTTCTTGGCCACCTTTACCGATAATAATACCCGGACGTGCAGTACAAACGGTAATAGTCACGAGTTTCAGTGTACGTTCAATTACGATTCTTGAAACACTGGCTTTTGCAAGTCTAGCGTTCAAATATTTACGAATCTTGCTATCTTCCAGCAGAGAA
>NZ_HF991088.1:0-11672 GCF_000432295.1 Bacteroides sp. CAG:189 | reverse complement strand
GTAGCAGGATTTTTTTTATACAGGTATTAATCGGTAAATATGTTGTAGGGCATGGTATCTGCATTTTCAGTTCAATAATCAAATATTCCCAGTCGATTTGTTCCCTATACGGTAGTTTTGCGGAGTCTGAAGAATGAATCAAAAACAAAATAGTAATACTATGATGAGACAGAATGATAATATTACAGTAATGCAAAAGAGAGATGATCAGGAAATGATTACTTTGTTGTTGGCTTTTGAGGAAGGGGATGCAACTGCTTTCTCTAAGTTGTATGATCTTAACGTTAATCTTCTTTTTAGTTATGGTTGTAAACTAACCACAGACAGAGAATTACTGAAAGATTGTATTCATGATGTATTTGTCAAGATGTACACTAAGAAGGAGGAGTTGAAGCATGTGGAGAATTTCAAGTCTTACCTGTTTATTTCTTTACGGAATAGACTATGTGATGAAGTGCGTAAACGTTTGTATGTTTCTGATGCAAAGGTAGAAGAATTGAATCCAGTGTCTTGTGAAGATGTAGAAAACAACTATTTGGAACGTGAACGTGAACATGTGAATAATAAATTAGTAAAGCATTTGTTGGCTCAGTTATCTCCCCGTCAGCGTGAAGCTCTTATTTTGTATTATATTGAAGAAAGAAAATACGAGGATATATGTCAAATCATGAATATGAATTATCAGTCTGTTCGTAATTTGATGCATCGTGGGTTATCCAAATTAAAAACAATTGCAGGTTAAGCAGATACTTTCTTATATAGGCGGTTTGTAAGTTTTAAAAATAGAGATTCTATTTTTTTATAAAACTGAGTACATAGAAGAGTGGATTTCGTCTTGTGTATATAATCAATAAAATGTTAGGATGCTGGACAAGGCGGAAGATTATTTCAAAGACGAAGAATTTGTAGGTTATTTCGTAGAGGTAGTTACGGATGTGCTGATCGGAAGCGATGTATCGGGATGTGAAGACATGACTTTACAAGATGTTTCGGATAAGGTAAAGGGCATATTATTACCTTCTTCGGATATTGAACCGCAACTTTCGGTTTTGGAGGTTGACGAAATAAAGAGGAAAATCAATGAAACGATAAAAACAGAGTCTAATACTTAAATTTTCTAACTTGATAAAAATGAAAAACAATCGTAAATGGATACTCTGTATTTGGTTACTATATATGGTAATAAGTGCATCGGCAACCAGTAGTGTACGGATGCAAGTAGGTGATATCGATCAACGTTATAGAATAGCGGTTTGCGATTGGATGATTCTGAAACGGCAGAAAATCGGGGCATTTCAGTTGGCGAAAGAGTTGGGTAGTGACGGATTGGAGCTGGATATGGGAAGTTTAGGAAAACGGGATTCTTTTGACAATAAATTGCGTGAGGAGTATTTTCAGAAACTGTTTAAAGCGAAAGCCAGAGAATTTGATATTCAAATATCTTCTATTGCTATGTCAGGATTTTACGGGCAGTCTTTTCTTTTACGCTCCGATTATAAAGCATTGGTGCAAGATTGTTTGAATACGATGAAAGTGATGAATGTTCCGATTGCTTTTTTACCCTTGGGCACAGGATGTGATTTACAGAAAAATCCGGAAATTCGTCCGGAATTGGTTCAAAGATTAAAGGTTGTGGGTGATATGGCAGTAGAAATGGGAAAAGTTATCGGAATAGAAACCTCTTTGAATGCCAGAGAAGAGGTTCGATTATTGAATGAGATAGACTCACCGGGAATAAAAATCTATTTTAAATTTCAGAACTCTCTTGAGAATGGAAGAGATCTCTGTAAAGAGTTACGTATTCTGGGAAAAGAGAGAATTTGCCAGATTCATTGTACCGACACAGATGGTGTGACCTTACCGTATAATGATCGTTTGGATATGCAAAAGGTCAGAAAGGTATTGGATAAGATGGGATGGAGCGGTTGGTTGGTAGTAGAACGTTCCCGCAATAAAGAGGATATCCGCAATGTGAAAAAGAACTTTAGTGAGAATATAGAGTATCTAAAAAAAATATTTCAAAAATAAATATGCTTTAAATTTTTATTCTATGAGTCAGAAAAGAAGCAAAAACAGGTTTATGCAGGATATTGGTTTGTGTAAACCACTTTGTGCTGCTATGATTTTGTGCTCGTGGTTAATCCTGTCTCCGACAACTGCTAAGGCTGCGGATGATGTTGCGATAACTCAAGCAGTGGATCAGCAGAGTACTGTAAAAGGTACAGTTGTAGATATAAATGGAGAACCGGTAATTGGTGCCAGTGTGAAAGTAGATGGAGGAACAACTGGTACCATAACTGATTTAGACGGAAATTTTTCATTATTGGTGCCTGCCGGTGCAAAACTTGTAATCTCTTTTGTGGGATATCAGACGCAGGTTATAACAGTAAAACCCGGTACTCCATTGAAGGTTGTGTTGAAAGAGGATGCCGAGTTGTTGGATGAAGTTGTAGTTGTAGGTTATGGAACTGTGAAACGTGCTAATTTGACGGGAGCGGTGTCGAGTGTGAAGATGGATGATTTGAAAGATATTCCTGCCACTAATTTATCAGCCGTATTAATGGGTACAATGCCCGGTGTATCGGTAAGTGAGTCTACTGGTAATCCGTTGGCAAATGCTTCTATTAAGATTCGTACCAGTGGTTCATGGAATTCCGAACCTCCTTTATATGTAATTGATGGATTTATTCGTGATGATACCTATTTTAATATGCTTGATCCATCAGAAATTGATAATATTTCTGTGTTAAAGGACGCGGCTGCTGCTGTATATGGAGTGCGTGGTGCTGGTGGTGTTATATTGGTTACAACGAAAAAAGGAAAAGAAGGGAAAGTATCGGTTAATTATTCCGGTTCGGTTGGATTTTCACAGGGAGTTCATATGCCCGATATGATGACAGCTTACCAACAGGCTACGGCTTTGAATGATATGTGGCGTGAAGAACAACGTAGCGGGAGTGAAAGTACATATACATTTTTCTCTGAGCAAGAGTTAAATGACATGAAGAATGTAGATTATAATTGGTTGGATGAGGCTTGGAAAACAGCGATTAATACTCGGCATGTTTTGAATGTCAGTGGCGGAACCGAGAAAGTTCGTTATTTTATTGGTGGGGCTTATATGTATAGCGACGGTAATTTTTCAAATTTGGATGTGGACCGTTTTAGTACGCGCATGGGGTTGGATGTAAGTTTTACAAAGGATTTGAAAGCTTCATTTAATATGAGCTATGCAACTAAGTCAACTAATATGCCGTTGAATAATAAGGACTCAGAACCTGCTCTTATGTATGGTACATTCAACGATCTTAACCGTACGTCTCGTTGGATTCCGGCTTATATTGACGGAATGCCGGTTGATTATGGAATGACAGAAAGTGATACGCATCCTTTAGCCATATTTGACAGTGGCTCTTACCGTAAAAACCGGAGTGATGATATGGCATTGAGTGCTAAGTTGGATTATAATATCAAATGGATAAAAGGACTTTCGGCCAGTTTGGCTATGAATTATAGCCGTACTTCATCCAATGGAAAAAGTTTGTATAAGCCTTATACTGTATACACTTTTGCTCCTGTGAGCTATTCGGATGGAGATACGACTTATGATGGACGATTAATGTCGAATACATTAACGGGAAGCCAGCAATTGTTAAATGGGAATTCTTATTATGATGGGGCGGATTTCGGATATTCTTATCAAATTAACCCTCAATTGAATTATCATATAAAATTGAATGAACATGATATTTCGGCGATGTACGTGTATGAGGTGGCAGAAAGCGGAAGTAATGCACTAAGTCTAACAGCGAAACAGATGTTGGTGGATAATGTAGAAAATATTCAAGGATTCAGTAAAGATGCCATAACAGGATCATCTGGTAAAGGTAATATCAGTCGGCGTATGTCTCATATTGCTCGTTTAAATTATTCTTGGGCAGATCGCTATTTGTTTGAAGGTACTATCCGTTACGAAGCTTCCAATAATTTTGCACCCGATTATCGTTGGGGGTTGTTTTATTCATTGTCTGGTAGCTGGAGGATTTCAGAAGAGAAATGGTTCAGAGATAATGTACGCGGAGTTGATAATTTGAAACTTCGTGCGAGTTATGGTCGTTTAGGAAATGATAAAGCTGTTCTTGGGCAATGGAGACAGTCTTATGCGTTTAGTTCAAATATACTTTTATTGGGTAGCAGCGCTACTCAGATGACTGCACTGAAACCTAATCTGAGTGGATTAGTCGCTTTAAATTCTTCGTGGGAAAAGACAGATAATTATAACGTCGGCATTGATCTAAATCTGACTAATGGACTTTCATTTGACGTTGATGGCTTTTATAAACACACATTCGATATTTTAGATGATGCAAAAAGTACTTTTCCTCAATCGGCGGGCGTAACTGAGTCAACTCCAAAATTGAATTATGGAATTCAGAATGCTTGGGGATTTGAATTTGGTTTAGGATATCATAAAAAAATAAATAGTGACTGGTCGATAAATGGAAAAGCTAATTTTTCATATGCTATGAGTAAAGTGATTAAGAAATACCAAAATCCGGGTATTGTAGGAACTTGGCAGGATGAAGAAGGACGTGTACGTGGTGGCGAGGTTGGTTATAAAGTATGGCGTGGTAATGATGGTAAAGGTGACGGAATGGCTCGTTCTTGGCAAGATATTGAAGATTATATTTCATATTTGGCATCGCATACAGCTGATGGAAGTAAAGAGAGTATTAGGGTGTTAGGTTTAACTTGGGAACAACTGAGACCAGGTATGTTAATGTATGAAGATCGTGGAACTACAGCAGGAAACCAAGTGCCTGACGGAATAATCAATTCGGCTGGAGATAATTGTATTATAAGTAAATATGATAATCCTCCTTATAGTTATAGTTTAAATTTGGGATTTAGTTGGAAGAATTTAACGGTTTCTGCCTTGTTCAACGGACAATTTGGAAATGATGTGATATTCGATAAAGGTTTTTATACAACAGCTTCGGGGGGTAAACGTACAGGTGCTTTTCTGTCTGAAAGTTCCAATCAGTTATCTGAATGGTATGGGAATTATGCGATTTCCAATGAAGACGGATCGCTTGTAAATCCTAATGCGAGATATCCTCGTTTGGATAGTAATTCATTAAGGGGAGAACGTTCAGACTTTTGGATGCGAAATGGACATGTATTGCGTTTGCGTACTTTAAATGCATCTTATTCAGTTCCGGGAAAGTGGCTTTCCCATATGGGGATTGCTTCATGTCGTATCTTCTTTACAGCCAATAATTTGTGGACTATCATTAATCCATACCCATACAAAGACGCTTATGTAGGTTTCTGGAGTGATTATCCTCAAATACGGACATTTAACTTTGGTATAAATATTGGAATCTAATTAAGAGAAGAACTATGAAATTGAATAAAAAAATAATCGGAGTACTTTGCTTGATGTCATTAATAAGTGGCTGTAGTGATTTTCTGGATGTAAAAGACGAGTCAGCTATTAATTCAGCTATTTGGGATAGCGAACAATCTGCAATGTTATACGTAAACAATATATATACAATGTGCCTTCCATCTTTTGGTGGAGATAACGTATATGGTAGTATTAGTCCATCTGCTTGTTCTGATGAAATAGGCGGTGACCTCAATTCTTTAATGGAGGGGTCAATGGATTTTGGACAAGTAGGAGCTTTTTCTGCCAGTACTTATGCAGCTGTTCGTTATATTAATATTGCTTTTGAAGAGTTGGAAAGTTCTACTATGTCGGAAGCTGAATTCAATCGTGTAGCAGGTCAATTGTATTTTTTTCGTGCTTGGCAGCATTGGAAAATGATGCTGATGCATGGTGGAGTGCCTTATATGAAAAAAGTAGTGGGATATACCAGCGAAGATGATCTTAAAAATGCGAAACGTGATAAAACGTCTGATTGTATAAAGTATTTACAAGAAGATTTGAATCATGCTATTGACATGCTTCCTTCTTCTTGGAGTGAAGCAGAATGGGGACGTGTAACACGAGCTACGGCTGCTGCTTTGTTGGGACGTATAATGGTTTATTATGCAAGTCCTCAATTTACTCCCGATCAGGAAAGTGCAGAAGCGAGAGCCCGTTGGAAGACGGCTTATGATGTAAATCTGAGAGCTGTTGATATTTGTACGGAAGATGGATATGGGTTGATGGATTGCAAAACGGAAGTTACTGAACAATGGCCTGCTGTGACAGATATAAACAAAATATTCTTGGAAAGAGGCATAAAAAATACCGAGGCTTTATTTGTACGTATATATGATAGCGAAAATAATAGTCACGGATATGAGAATAGTATACGTCCGGGTTCACAGACAGGTAATACTAAATCCCGTCCTTCTAATTTGCCTTCCGTAAAATTAGTAATGGCATTTCCTAATTCTGATGGTACCCCTTACGAAAAAGCAGTCGGTGATGTTTATTTTTGGAAAGATCGCGATCCTCGTTTTTATTCTACGATTGTTTATAACGGTTGTTATTTTCCTTATCAAGGAAATACTTCTTTCCGGCAATGGACTTATAAAAATGGGGATCAATCCGGAACTTCGGCAGCGACTAATACCGGATATTATTGTCGTAAAATGTTAGATCCTTCCACAAAATATCTTTCTAAAACTTCTACAAACTGGATTGAAATCCGTTACGCAGAAGTCTTGCTGAATTTAGCCGAGGCAGCATTGGAAGTTGGCGATAATGATAAAATGTATGAGTGTTTGGGAGCACTTCGTAAACGTGCAGGAATTCCGGAAGGTGATAATTATTATGGTTTGAAAACTGCTTCCAGCTTGAGTCTGATTGAGCTTGTGATGAATGAACGGTTTATAGAGCAGGCTTTTGAAGGACGTCGTTTTTATGATTTACGTCGCCGCAATATGTTTACGGAGGATTTGGGGATGGTAACCACTAAATTGAATGGAGAAAAGAAAGGTTCATGGGGAGTTAATTATCAACTTAAGCTTGGAGTCAATGCTGCTGTATTTGCCAGCAAGCGTGATGGTATGACCATGGATGAAGTTAGTGAAAATATGAGGGCTTCGCAGACATCAGCCGGACCGATGGCCTCTCCCATAGAATATAAATGTGTATCCACCGAAGAAGAGTTGAAGAATACGACTACTGGAAACTATAATTTCTTTGATATTCCCGATGGTATTTTAACTCGTAGTCCGGCTGTCCTACAGACAATGGGGTGGTCATATGATGTGGAAAAAGGTTGTTTTAATCCGTTTGAATAAATAGGTGATAATGAATGAGTATACTTTGAGCATGTCATAGTTTTTTTATAGATTAATTAGGAAATAGGAGAGTATCTGGCAATAAAGGATAACTCTCCTTTTTCTTTTTAGAATTCTTTTGGTACATGATTGAGTACATCTTTCCTTAACGAGCGTCTTTCTTTATATATTAAAAAAAGAAAATAGATTAATCTTTGTTACGATGCACACAAAAAATTACTTTTTATCATTTATGGTAGCATTTGTCTTTTGTTGGACTAATCTTGCTGCACAGGAGCAACCGTTTACTTACGTAGTTGCAACTGACAATTCCGGTGATTTTACTACTGTTCAAGCGGCAGTCGATGCTTGTAAAGAGGGAGAACAACGTAGTATTATTTTTATTAAAAACGGTACCTATAAAGAAATGGTTAACGTTCCTAAAGGAAAAATAATCAGCTTGATTGGAGAGAGTGCAGAAGGTGTTCTGATTACTTTTGACCGTGACCGTGGGGCTGGTAGCGATTTCACGGATTTTAGGGATATTACTACTTGCCAGTTTTATGGCGAAGATATGTATGTAGAAGGACTTACTATTGAAAATTCTTCGGGAAATGTGGGGCAGGCCGAAGCACATTATGTCGCTTCTGATCGTCAGACTTATAAAAATTGCCGTTTCCTGGGTTACCAAGATACACAAAGGACGAATAGCGGGGCACGTGCTTACTTTAAAGATTGTTTCATACAGGGGGCTACTGATTTTATTTTTGGTGATGGTCTCATGTACTACGATAATTGTACGGTCAACTGTGTGAAAGGAGGAGGTTATGTTACAGCTCCTGCGGAGTGTGCTTTCTTTTTGAGAAAAACGGAGAATGCTACCGGACGAGTTTTACGGGTAACTTATATATTCCGTGATTGTGATATTACGGCTGATCCTGATGTAGCTGCCGATACATATTATTTGGGACGTCCTTGGAAAGAATATTCCGGTGTATATTATCTTAATTGTAAGATGGGGAAACATATAAAACCGCAAGGTTGGACAGAATGGAACGGTAATGAAAAAAGTGCATGTTTTGCAGAATATGGAAGTTGCGATTTGTCGGGTAATATGCTGGATGTAAGTGGGCGGATCGATTGGAGCTTTCAGTTAGCGCAGGAAGACGCAGAGATGTTTACGCCTGCATATGTTTTTGACAAAGCAAATAGTAGGGTACCTTATGATCCTGTTGCCTTATGTGAAAAAGTTCAGTCCCCCCAGTATGCTGAGCAATCTGGGAAGCAATTGACATGGATGTCGGTGAAAGGGGCGATAGGTTATGTTATTTTGAAAAATGGGAAGTTTATGGCTGCTACTACTGCAACAACTTATTCTGTGGATGACCTGACCGGTCGTTATAGTATAAAGAGTATTGCAGAACATGGTGCTTTGAGTCAAGCAGTAAGAGTTGAAAATACGGATAAGCAAATATTAAAAGCATTTCCCACAGCTGAAGGATTTGGTAAATTGGCTACAGGGGGGCGTGGAGGTAAAGTTGTGACGGTAACTAATCTTGAAGACGATGCCGAAGGTTCTATCGAAGGGTCTCTCCGTTGGGCATTCAATCAGTATAAAAGTGATTTTACGATTGTTTTTGCTGTATCCGGACGTATAGAGTTGGTTGCCCCATTGAAAGTAAAGAAGAGCAACTTTACGGTGGCGGGGCAGACAGCACCTGGAGATGGAATATGTATTACAAGTAATAAGGTAAATTTAGGTGGTTCATCCAATTTCATTTTACGGCATATACGTTTTCGTATCGGACAGACAGATGTGAATGGAAATATTTTGGCTGAAAATTCACTTGGAGCTGAGAATTGCGAGAATTTTATAATTGATCATTGTACATTTGGGTGGTCGGTAGAAGAGAATATAAATACGTTTGATGATCATTTTCATACAGTTCAGTGGTGTATCGTCCATGAAGGGTTATACAATGCCGGCCATCCGAAAGGTGTTCGTGGGTATGGATGTCAATGGGGAGGCTCTTCCGCTACTTATCATCATAATTTGTTAGCTAATAATCAATCGCGCTCTCCTCGCTTTAATGGTTCCAGAGGTGGAACAATCGGACAGGACTTAAGTGTCTATTTGGAATATATAAATAATGTAAATTACAATTGGGGTAGTAGCGGGGCTTGTTATGGAGGAGAAAACACCTCGGAGAATAGGAAATTTTTTGGACATGAAGGAAACTTTATTAACAATTATTATAAGCCGGGACCGGCTACTCCTTCTGGTACTCATTATTTCTTTAATCAATCTTTGCAACGCGATGGTGCTACTTCTTTAGGTCCTTCCAAATGGCATTTCAGTGGTAACATTATGGAAGGTGACGATGCTGTGACAGCTGATAATTGGAAAGGTTTTAAAAATAGTACTTCTTATTCTATAGATGATATCAAAGTAGATACGATCATACAGACTTCTGGTGATCATGATCATCAAAAATATCATTATGATTGGGATACTTATACATATAAGAATTATGAGACGGCTGCAGAGGCTTATGAATCTGTTCTTGCTGCTGTCGGTGCATGGCCACGTGATCTCATTGATACACGTATAGTGAAAAGTGTACGTGAAGGTTTGGCACCTTATGGCAATCATGGGATCATTGATTTGCCCTCGCAGGCTGAAGGTCCCCTTGCTTATGATACTTTTGATAGAGTGGTGGATAGTGATGGAGATGGTATGGATGATGCTTGGGAATTGGCGAATGGATTGAGTCCGGCTGATCCTGCTGACGGTAATAGTTTGACGGAGTTGGGATACACAGCTCTTGAAGTCTATTTGAATAGCTTAGTCGGCGAGAATATAAAACATGATTTTTCTACAGTAGGTATCCAAAGTGAACATGCCGATCAGCGGCTTGAGTTGGCGAGTACGATTGTTACGGAGGAACTGGAAATTCTTTGTGACGAAGATTTGGACGGTGCTTATATATATACAATAAATGGAACCCGGATAATGGGGGTTAAAATAGAGGGTGGCAAGACATTATCTGTTTCTGGTCTTGAATCTGGTTACTATATTATTGCTGTTTATACAAAGGCTGGTGATGCGAAAATAGCTAAATTCTTAAAAAAATAAAAATAAATACCTATCCTGTTATTGTAATTCTCTAAAGGTGAGTACGTACGGGATGGGTGTTTCGTCTATCTATTAGAATATGTATTTAATAAAAAATAAGATGGAAAATATTATTACAAAATCAATGGTTTGCAGTGCAATAGCTATTATTGGATTTTCTGCAATTACGAAGGCTCAGTGTCCCAATTTTACTTACTATCCTATAAATCAAGCTATTGGATGGAATTCGTCTGAGTATTATAAGGTGATTGATTTGGATGCAGCAACTTTAACGGATGCAGCTAAATATCCGCGGACAGGGGCTATAGACGGGCAAGACGATAATGTAGATTATGAGCAGAATATTTTAAAGTCTCCTACCGGAGATGGAAATATAACTGTTCCTTTATATAATCCTGCTGAAGAACAGGGACAATATGTACCTTCCGGATATAATTATGATATTAAGTTTGTTCGTTGTGTGTTTGCTCCGGATCATTATACCAGTGCTCTTACAAAAGACGATAATGGTATGCTCCCTTCCGGTAATACTAATGCATGTACTATAAATGATAACACTTGTTTGGTTGGTAATGTTTATGGCAAACAAGGATTTATAGAACTAAGTAGACAAGCGGCTTCTGCGGGTGAACCTGCTAATAGCAAATGCGGATACATACAGCTCGACAATTTATATGGTGTAGAGCGAATTCAATGGTCTTATTCTTCTACAAGTTGGAAACGCGGAGTTATTTGTGAAATCAGGCTTGGCGGAGAAGGTGCCGAGTGGTTGCCGCAACGTATTATACCAAGTGAAACAAATGCTTATGCAACATTTTCTGAACAGGGATATGAATTTGAAGAATTAATAAATGCGGTAGATGGTGAAGATGCGGAAACACCTGTTTCTGTTCGTTTCCGTGTATTTGATTGTGATACTCTTACATGGGCAAGTGAATATAATCTCGATCCGAAAGACAGATCTCCAGAATATTATTATGCAAGACCTGGTGTTCTTCAACCGGTGCGTATTCATCAGATTAAGGTTTATTCGGCTTTTACAGGGGCTGAAATGGCACAGAAGATTCAAGAAGCAACAGGTGTACATGGAACTACTGATGAATGTTTTTATGTCAGAAAAGAAGGTTTGGAACTTTGTGCATCGGAAGAATGTTCGATGGAACTTTACACAGTTGAAGGAAAACAGATTCGTAGAGTACAAGGGAAAAAGATGGGTGTTTCCGACTTGGATAAAGGAATTTACATTTTGAAGGCTATTAATTCTGATGGAATAGTCAAAAACACTAAATTTTCTTTA
>NZ_HF991087.1:0-4241 GCF_000432295.1 Bacteroides sp. CAG:189 | reverse complement strand
GACCGGAAAAAATTACATCGAGTTTATCATATTCTTCACTCCTACCTGCAATATCAGATACTTTATCCGTACTTCCGGAAAGATAATGTGTCAGTCCCATACGATTAGAAGTATTCGAGAAAAGACCACTCAATGTTCCCTTACGAATATCAACATCAATCAGAATTACCTTTTTATTTGTCTGGGCAATACTCATAGCAAGATTACTCGATACAAAAGTCTTACCTGCACCGGGATTAGCAGAAGTAAACATCACTACCTGCAATTTCTCTGCTTTCACACGCATAAAGTCCATATTTGTACGAATTATACGAAAAGCTTCCGATATGGAATCACGGCTATTTTCACGAACTACAATAGCATCCGAATCTCCTCCTCTCCTATTACTATAACGAGGAATATTACCCAAGAAAGGAATAGTAAGTACTTCATCTAACTCCTTACGGGTACGCACCTTGGTATCTGTCACATTTAGCAACCAAAGTACTACCATAGGAATTGAAATTCCTAAAATAACAGAAACTAAAAAGATCATTGTCACTTTAGGAGCAACAGGGATACTGCTACCTGAAGCAGAATCTATAATACGGGCATTACTTTCTGTGATAGCTTGAGTTAAAGCATTCTCCTCCCGTTTGTTTAACAGATACAAATAAAGTTCCTCTTTAATCTTCTGTTGGCGTTCTACAGTAAGAACATACTTCTGCTGGGCAGGTACCGCCTCAATGCGCTTCGTAGTCTGTTCTTCCTGTTCACGGATATTCTTTAACTGAATGTTCAAGCCAACAATCAAATTATCAACTGATCGGATAATAGTTTGCTTCATAGCTCCCAAAGAATTATTTAAATCCATTACAATTGGATTTTTACTACTACTACCAGCAACCAGCTTATCACGTTTTAATAAAATATCATTATATTCTTTTATTTGCGACTCTACACTATTATCAGAAATACCCGTATTAGCAGGTATCAAATCTGAACTCTTCTGAGGATCTGTCAAATATTCCTTAATATACCGAGAGATACTTAATTGATTTTCTAAACTCAAGCCTTCTTGTTTATATCGACTTGTATTTTGAAGATACATACCTGTCTCAGAAGTAATGTCTGTTAATTGATTCTCTCGTTTAAAACTTTCAATATTAGCATCCACACTGCCTAACTCACGTTCAATAATAATCAAACGTTCATTTATGAATTTAGAAGTATTTACCGCTATCTGATTTTTATCATTGATTACATCTTCATTGTAAACAGCAATAAGCATATTCAAAACATCTTCTGCTCGGGCTGTAGAAACATCATCCAAAACTAAATTAATTATAGTAGCCGTTTTACTGGCAAGAGACACTTTCAGCTTGTTCCGATAACTCTCTACAACTTTCTCCATATTGGATTTAACAACACTTATAGGCTTACCATAAAAGGTATCTGTGTAATACAAAGTAGGTGTAACTACTACCGGTCCCACTGATGTAAGAACCGTATCATTCAAATGCACCTCTATAACCTCTTCAAAAAATAGTTCCTCTGTTCCTACTTTCAATACTAAATTAGCAAGTCTGACCATAGCAGAATCAACAGGAATGACTTCCATTTCTATTATTTGACGTTCTTCCGATTCCGGAAAAGAAACAGCAATCGGAGCTTGAGTATATAGTTCATCATGCCTCAGACCATTTTTTACTTTATAACTCATATCTAAATGTAAACGTTGAGCTACCTCTTCCATCAAATGCCGCGATTGGAAAACGAGTACTTCATTATCTACATTACGTTTCCCTCCAAAAAGAGAAAGGTCGGAAAATGCTGCGGATTCACTTATTGTACCTCCTTTGGAATCATCACGAATCAATACGGAGGCTTTCCGACTATACATTTTAGAAGAGGATTTCACATAAAAAAAAGCAATACCGGCACAAACCAGAACAGACAACACAAACCAATACCAATTTACAAATACAAGATGAAAAATATCACCTATGCTGATGTTTTCTTCTCGTTCGAGAATATTATTGTGATTTTGTTCAGTATTCATGATTTTTTATATTCCAAATTATTTAAACATAGTTACTATCAAAGAAGTAATGGAAGCCAATACGGAAACAGCAGACAACCAAACCCCCACAGAATTATTAGAGTTAATGCGACTCTGTCCTGTCTTCGCTTTATTAGGCTCTACATACACAATATCATTCTGTTGTAAATAATAGCAGGGAGACTGAAAAATATCAGAAGAACGAAGATCATGGTAAAGAATACGACGCTTGCCATCCTTTTCACGAATAACAGCTACACGGTCACGACGACCATAAATGGTCAAATCACCTGCCATACTCAAAGCTTCCAACAAGGTTATTCTATCACCGGAAATATCAAATGTACCCGGCCGAGCCACTTCACCCATCACAGATACTTTAAAGTTCAGGAACTGAACAGTGACAATAGGATCTTTTATCAAATCCTCTTCCATCAGTTTTTGCTTAATAAGTTCAGTTACTTGCATACGGGTTAACCCTTCTACATGAAACCTACCCAAAATAGGAAAATCAATATCGCCATTCTGATCAACTAAATAGCCTAATAAACGCTGCTGTACAGAAGTTTGAGCACCTATCTGATAAGTAACCACAGGCATATTAAACGGTAATGCCAATTCCGGATCTTTACTATTCACCAGAATAGCCAATAAATCATCTTTATGAATGATTACTTCATAGTTCTTATCAATGACTTCCTCTTTCAAAGAGGTAATATCCTGCAAATAAAGTACCTCTTTAGGAGCAGAGCAGGATGCCAAAAGTGCCAATAAGCACAGCAAACAATTATTCAGAAATTTCATTCTCATATAATAGCTATTAATGATTTCTTACCGTTATTTATCTTAATTATTCATCCAGTTCCCAAGCTGTCCAGGGATTAGTTTCCAAACTATTCAGATATTCAGAAACTTCCAACTCTGCCGGAGACAATTCATGATCTTTCCAAGTATCGATAATGGCATGCGCTTCTTGGGCCAGTTTCTCATCATAAATCTCACCATAACAGGCTACTAAAAGCTGGCATTTCAACAAGGAAACAGAAAGCTGTTCGAGCACGTTCCAACTACGGTTAAGAATAGATTGTATTTTTTGATTCTTATCACCATGATCATAGATGGTGGCATGAAAACCGGTCAGCAGAGCATAACAGAGCCGTGCTTCTTCTTCGGCAGTAGAACCATGTAAAAGAAAAAGAGCCTCGGACTGACGATAAACCTCCGTATTCAATTCACAAAAACGATTGGAATAAAGAGGAGTGCCATCAAAACCTAAATTGAGAAGCTCATTGGTAACATGACACAGAGCGTCAATTTGTGATTGCAAAGACATATATTTGAATATTTAGATTGAACGATGACTATTTACAATTGAAATAAAATCAATATGGATAGAGTCCAAATGAACAGGTCGCTATTTATGAACAGGGTCGGAAACAAGTTCCATTAAAGAAGGATGAACATAAGCAGTAGCCACCGCCATAACTCCTTTGATGCAGACTGATACACGACGATCGCCTTTGACACGAAGAATAATTCCTTCAACTCCCTCAAAAACGCCACCGGTGATACGAACACGGTCACCTTTCTGTAAAGCGGTGACAGCAGGGTCGAGATAAGCGATCTGCTCTTCATAATTGCCCGAAACGGCAATAAAGCTACGCATCTGCGAATCCGGTACAATAAGAGGCCGATTGGTCTCACGATCGATAATATAACGGACGGCTAAAGAAAGTCCGACAGATTGTTTTATCCGATCGATACACGCAAGTGAACTATGAACAAATACGAGATTGTGCACTACGGGCACTAATTTACGCACCTTACGATCTGCTTTTTTCACATACTCGTAATGCATCGGAATGAAGTTCTCGATATTTTCGGCATCAAGAGCTTCCTTCAAAAGAAGTTCACGGCTATAGGTAACACGGAGCGGATACCAAAACACGTCGGTAGATTTGTTCACGAATGGATATTCTTTAGGGACACCGAAATTATAGAATTACTTTCGGTCAAGCGTGTATAAAACAAAAATTTAATATTTTAGTACACTGGCTCTCAACTGTATCCCTATCCCAGGAGATAAACAGGAGGAGAGAAATATGTAATGCACAAAGTTTTGTTCAATTTAGTGCACAAATCACTATAAACGAGATATTTGACACATAAAAGTGTTTCAATAAACGTTCGTTTAATGGCA
>NZ_HF991086.1:13772-30687 GCF_000432295.1 Bacteroides sp. CAG:189 | reverse complement strand
CCGCAATCGACCACTCTGCCACCTCTCCAAAACTCCTTTATTAAGAAGCGCTTCCTTCCGAAAGCGGTGCAAAGGTACGTATTCTTTTTAAATCTGCAAGCATTCTGACGATTTTTTCACAAAATAATCGTATTTTTGCTTCGTAATTCAAATTGCAACAGCTAATCTCAATCATAAATCATAAATAGATAAATCGTAAAGATCAATGATATACCCTCAAAACTTTGAGCAAAAAATAGGATTTGACCAAATCAGACAACTACTGAAAGAAAAATGTCTCAGTACATTGGGAGAAGAAAGAGTGACAGATATGACTTTCTCTGACCAACACGATAAAGTGGAAGAGTTACTGAATCAAGTTATGGAGTTTGTCCGTATCATTCAAGAAGAAGACAGTTTTCCCGATCAATTCTTTTTTGATGTCCGTCCTTCACTAAAACGGGTAAGGATAGAAGGAATGTATTTGGACGAACAAGAACTGTTCGATTTGAGACGTTCACTTGAAACGATCCGTGACATCGTTCGCTTCCTCCATCGAAATGAAGAGGAGGAAGAGTCGGACTGCCCCTACCCCAGCCTTAAACGGCTGGCAGGAGATATTGCCGTATTCCCTCAATTGATAGGAAAAATAGACAGTATACTGAATAAATATGGCAAGATAAAGGATAACGCCTCCACAGAGCTGGCACGCATCCGTCGAGAATTGGCAAGCACGATGGGAAGCATTTCCCGTTCACTGAACAGTATACTGCGTAGCGCCCAATCCGAAGGATATGTAGATAAGGATGTAGTTCCCACCATGCGCGATGGCCGTCTGGTGATCCCCGTAGCCCCCGGACTGAAACGAAAAATAAAAGGTATCGTACACGATGAGTCCGCCAGCGGGAAAACCGTCTTTATCGAACCGGCAGAAGTAGTGGAAGCTAATAATCGTATCCGAGAACTGGAAGGAGACGAACGACGGGAAATCATCCGTATTCTTACAGAGTTCTCCAATGTATTGCGACCCTCCATCCCCGAAATACTCCAATCGTACGAATTTCTTGCCGAGATAGATTTCATCCGGGCGAAAAGCTACTTCGCCATACAGACCAACGCATTAAAACCGGCTCTTGAAAACGAACAATTGCTCGACTGGACAATGGCTGTACACCCGTTGTTGCAATTATCGCTTTCCAAACATGGAAAGAAAGTTGTTCCTCTTGACATCGAACTCAACCAGAAGCAACGTATTCTTATTATTTCCGGCCCTAATGCCGGCGGTAAATCCGTATGTCTCAAAACGGTAGGTCTGTTGCAATACATGTTGCAATGCGGAATGCCGGTTCCGATGCACGAACGCAGCCATGCCGGGATATTCAGTAACATATTTATCGACATCGGTGACGAACAGTCCATCGAAGATGATTTAAGTACCTACTCTTCTCACCTCACCAATATGAAAGTGATGATGAAAAGTTGTGATGGACACAGCCTCATCCTTATCGACGAATTCGGAGGTGGAACAGAACCACAGATAGGTGGGGCAATCGCAGAAGCGGTATTAAAGCGTTTCAATCAAAAAAAGACATTCGGAGTTATTACCACACATTATCAGAATCTTAAGCACTTTGCCGAGGATAATGAAGGGGTAGTAAACGGTGCCATGCTTTACGATCGCCACCTTATGCAGGCACTTTTCCAATTACAGATCGGTAATCCCGGTAGCTCGTTTGCTGTAGAAATTGCCCGCAAAATCGGATTACCGGAAGATGTCATTGCAGACGCTTCCGAAATTGTGGGCAGCGAATACATCAATGCAGACAAATATTTGCAAGATATCGTTCGTGACAAACGCTACTGGGAAGGAAAACGCCAGACCATTCGCCAAAGGGAGAAACACATGGAAGAGACCATCGCACGTTATCAGACAGAGATGGAAGAGTTGCAGAAATCCCGCAAGGAGATTATCCGTCAGGCTAAGGAAGAAGCTGAACGATTATTACAAGAATCAAATGCACGGATCGAAAACACGATACGTGCCATCAAAGAGGCACAGGCCGAAAAAGAGAAAACCCGGCTTGTCCGTCAGGAATTAAATGATTTCCGTGCTTCGGTAAACGAACTTGCTTCCAAAGAACAAGAGGACAAAATTGCCCGGAAGATGGAAAAGCTGAAGGAAAAGCAGAACCGGAAAAAGGAAAAGAAGCAGGTTTCTGAAAGTCAAACACCTTCACCGCACCCCCCTAAAATCACTCCGATTACCATTGGCGAACATGTAAAGATTAAAGGTCAAAGTGCCATAGGCGAAGTATTAGAAATCAACGGTAAAAACACCGCCGTAGTAGGTTTTGGAAGTATCAAGACAACAGTAAAATTAGACAGACTGGAACGCACCAATGCAGCTCCACAGAAACAAGAACCTGCAAAAAGTACATTTGTCAGTAGCCAGACGCACGACCAGATGTACGAAAAGAAACTTGGCTTCAAACAGGACATCGATGTACGCGGAATGAGGGGCGACGAAGCTTTACAGGCAGTTACCTATTTTATAGATGATGCCATCCTGGTAGGTATGGGACGCGTACGCATCCTGCACGGCACAGGAACAGGAATCTTGCGTACCCTGATCCGACAGTATCTGGATACAGTACCGGGAGTACGTCACTTTGCCGATGAACATGTACAATTCGGTGGTGCCGGAATTACAGTAGTAGATTTAGCTTAAAAGAAAACAAAAGCACAGGACAGCTTGTTCTCATTATAGTCGTGAGTAGCTTTCAAATTAATACTCATTAAAGAAAACCATTACCTTTGTCGTAGTGGTCTTCTTAAACAAAAAATAAAGCATGAAAAACAACCTGTTAAGTGAAAAATTAATTTATACGGGTGAGAGCCAGACTCCTACCCATCTGCATCTCTGTACATACAATCTCAATGAAATGCAGGAATCTTCAGGAACAAACTTTCATGAAGTCAGTAATTCACTGAACAATGAACGTATCAACTGGTTACAAGTACACGGTTTGAAAGACACAGAAACGATTCGTGAAATCTGCGAACATTTCGAAATAGACTTCCTTGTGCTGCAAGATATTTTAAATGCCGACCATCCTACCAAAATAGAAGAACATGATAAATACATCGTACTTATTCTAAAGCTCTTCCACCCTGCTAAAAAAGAAAATGAAAACGATCTGGATGAATTGGAGCAGCAACAGGTATGTATTATCTTAGGTGCAAACTATGTATTGACCTTTCTTGAAAGAGAGACTAATTTCTTTGACGACGTAAGTATAGCCTTGCGCAACGATGTATTAAAGATACGAAGCAGACAAAGCGATTATCTGTTGAGCGTACTCCTGAACAGCGTAATAGGGAATTATACTTCAATGGTCTCGGATATAGACGATGCACTTGAAGACCTTGAAGAAGAATTGCTCAGAATCAGTGACGGTGATGATATAGGCATTCAAATTCAATCTCTCAGACGCCAGTATATGTTGATGAAAAAATCCATATTTCCTCTAAAAGAACAATATATCAGACTGCTGAGAGGAGACAGTACATTGATGCATAAAGCCAACCGTGCCTTTTTCAATGATGTAAACGACCATTTGCAATTTGTTCTCCAGACAATTGAAATATGTCGTGAAACACTGTCATCTCTGGTAGACCTCTATATATCCAACAATGATTTACGGATGAACGATATTATGAAACGGCTGACAATCGTATCTACCATTTTTATACCGCTGACCTTTCTTGTCGGTGTGTGGGGGATGAATTTTAAGATGATGCCGGAACTGGACTGGAGATACGGATACTGTTTCGCTTGGGCATTAATGATCATTATAGGGATCATGGTCTATGCATTTTTCCGGAAAAAGAAATGGTATTAGGGGAGTTGAAAGTTGAGAGTTGAAAGTTTATTAGAAAGAATAACAAGAGTACAATAATATGAAGTCAATCAAAGAGTTATACCGTATTGGCACAGGTCCTTCCAGTAGTCATACGATGGGGCCGCGAAAAGCGGCTGAAATGTTTGTAACACGCCATCCGGATGCAGCAAAATTCAAAGTAACACTTTACGGGAGTCTGGCAGCTACAGGAAAAGGCCATATGACGGATGTCGCTATTATCGATACCCTCGAACCGACAGCACCGGTAGAAATTATATGGCAACCCAAAGTCTTTCTCCCTTTTCATCCGAACGGAATGACTTTTGCAGCTTTCGACACTGATGATAAGCTCATTGAAAACTGGACGGTATATAGTATCGGAGGAGGGGCATTAGCCGAAAACAGCGATACGCCTTCCATTGAAAGCCGTGATGTATACGGAATGAACAGCATGACGGAAATTTTAGAATGGTGCGAACGTAGTGGAAAAGGCTATTGGGAGTATGTAAAAGAGTGTGAGGACTCTGATATCTGGGATTACCTGAATGAGGTATGGAAAACAATGATAGACTCTATCCGTCGGGGATTGGAAGAAGAAGGGGTCCTGCCCGGTCCGTTAAACTTAAGAAGAAAGGCTTCCACTTATTATATACGTGCTACCGGATACAAACAATCGTTACAATCGCGCGGCCTTGTATTTGCATATGCATTGGCAGTCAGCGAAGAAAATGCATCCGGCGGAAAAATTGTAACTGCGCCCACTTGCGGCTCTTGTGGTGTAATGCCCGCAGTGCTCTATCATTTATACAAAAGTCGTGATTTTAGCGATATACGTATCTTACGCGCATTAGCCACAGCCGGCCTTGTAGGAAACATTGTAAAATTCAATGCTTCTATCTCCGGAGCAGAAGTAGGCTGTCAGGGAGAAGTAGGCGTAGCCTGTGCCATGGCATCAGCAGCAGCCAACCAATTATTCGGCGGTAGCCCTGCCCAGATAGAATATGCTGCCGAAATGGGCTTGGAGCATCACTTAGGAATGACCTGCGACCCCGTTTGCGGATTAGTGCAAATCCCTTGCATTGAGCGCAACGCCTATGCCGCCGCACGTGCACTGGATGCCAACCTCTACTCTTCATTCACAGATGGCATGCACCGCGTTTCTTTCGACAAGGTGGTACAAGTAATGAAGCAAACAGGACACGATCTCCCCTCCCTCTATAAAGAAACAAGTGAAGGAGGACTGGCAAAAGATTACGAATTTAGCTAAAAGAGGATTATTAAAGAAAGGGGACAACGGGAATAAGAAGAATAAAGGGAAATGGGAGAAGTACTTTGCATCATGATAGCGCAATCACTTCTCCCATCTCAACTCTCCCCTCTCCCATTATTCCACGTCCGGCCAGTGTGTGTCATCCGCATCGGTAATATCCTTTTCAAGAAGGAGACCTCCATATGCGGAGTAATACAAAGCACGTTCCTGTGCACCTCTCTGAACTTCAAAGACAAATTCTTCCGACTTATGCGGAAAGGTTAGCTTAGTAAGGTTGTCAATCACCCAATCACCGTAACCACTCTCCTCGTAAGCCGTATTGACGGCTGCGGGTAGCTGTTCACGAAAAATCTCCATCTCCGTCATGATCCAATTGGCATTTGCATCAAACCACACATCCAGTTCCGACCCATTTACCCAACAATCAGCTACATAATAAACACCCTTCTGACTCCATTCTATATCCTGTACATCAGGATAAAGTTGCTTTAACGCTGTAATAATGTCCTGATTAGGTGGCATATAATCATCATCGTTGTCACAAGCACTGAAAGAAAACAGGATTATCGCCAACATTACGGCTCCTAAATAATATTTAAATTTCATCATCTCTAAAATTATATTGGTCAAGGTTCTATATCTTACAATCAATCATCCGCTTTACGGAACTTACCATTCTTATCAAACTTAAAAGTCAAATCGGTATTCAGTTCTACTTCATACCCTTTACGGTCCCGTTCGATCTTAGTAACGAACTCAGTAGTGAAATTATTCGTCTTCAAATAGTTACTGACGAAAGAGGGGATAATCGTTGCCGGTACCTTTCCCTTTTTAGCATCCACTTCCTGCCAATTCCCTTTGCCATCAAAATCAATTTCGATACCATTGGTCAATAAAACTTCGTACTTCTTAGATAAAACCTCGCTGTCTATTTTAATATGGGCCACTTGGGGTTTGGTGAAATGCTGGTTAATGAAATTGCGTGCCGACAGTGGCAACTGGTTAATATCCTTAGTAATCACATCACCGGCAAATGCAAACTGAACGGCTACGATAGCCATCACAAGAACAGATAAAATTTTCTTCATAATCGTTATTTTTTAATGTTAATAATATAGTTTCCTATGTTTTTATAATGCAAATAACGATAGTGATTCTGGAAAGATTTAGGAATAACAGAGTGAGATCACATTTTTCAGTTTCTTTAACTATCAACAGAATGAAAACAGCATAGTGTCAATACATGTCGAATCAGCCTGCATATTCACAGATTCCGTCAAAAGAACCAACTTTTCATTTTGGGCAGTAAGTATTAAAACAACTATCGCCAGCAAAGAAAAAGAAAAAATTTAGATATTATTCATAAGATGTCAGTTCAGCATCCTCATTCCTCTTATAAATCATAACATTTATTGACTCCGCTAAAATACGAAAGGCAACCTGACGGTTGCCTTTCAATTGTTTTAAAAAGTATTACATTTGTGTAAATCCATTGTCACGAATGCATTAGAAGGCTTAAACACCCTCTTCATCATAAATTTCTTCCAATAACTCTTCCCGTGCCATCGTCATTTTACCATCAGCAGTAATCGTTATGGAAATAGGAACATACAAGTCCGTCTGCGGATAACACACACTGGCAGCATATACAATTCCTTGCGGGGTAGTCTTGTTGTATACCATTCCTTCCAAAATAGACTTTGCCAAAAAGTCCTCTCCTACTATTGAAACAAAATTTCTCTTTGTAAAAGTCATATTGAAGATTTGCTCATTGCCACGCGTTAAACGAAGCTGAATCTTATTATCAACAAACTGATTCCCCCTATCATCTTTTACCAACGGCAAATCCTCATCCGGAGTGCGTGATATAAAAGAGTGATAATCCTTACCTTTAAACTTGATATCAACATCCGCCTTCGATACCTGCATACGTTGTAAGCCACGTGCATCAACGCTATCCTGCATAATCAGCAATGATTTTTCTTCTGCTTTCTTATTTCCACCACAAGCGGTAATAACAATGAAAAAGCAATAGGCAAGCAGGTATATGAGTTTCTTCATAATTTATCCGTTCTTTAATTACGATGACAAAGGAACAAAAAGAGACGGAAATACACAAATGTTCGGAGTTGAAAGTTGATTACTTCCTCTCTCTCCGCCCCTCCTTCATCCGTTGTTCACGTTCGGACTGTTTCTTCGTATAAGAAGCATATTGCTCTTCCGTCATAATCTTTTGTAACTGTGCATTATACTCGTCATTGGCGTTTTTCATTTCCGCACGCATCTTTTCCCGCTCTTCCTTTGTCATCTGGGGAGCTTTTTTCCCGTCTTTCTTTCCATTTACATCTGGACGCATAGACATACGGGTATCCATTTTTTCACACCGTGCCAGATTCACCTCCAACAATTGTTTCTTCTGCACATCATTCAAGGAATACTCTTTTACCATACGTTCCGTCATCTTTTCCGCCCGTTCTGCCGGAGTCATCTTTTTATGTTCTCCACGCTGACCTTGAGCCATAACCACCCCACCTATCATAAACAAGGCGATCATTAAAAATGCTATTCTTTTCATACTAACTTTCTCTTTTTGATAAAACTACTAAATCTATTTTTCTGTTGCAACTTTATATATGACCCAATAAAAAACGGGAAGTTTAATTCAACTTCCCGTTTTAACAATAAATAAGCGTAATCCTTCTGAAAACTAATCAATTTTCACAAAACGTCCGGATTCTCCTTTATCTGTACGAAGAATATACATACCGGCAGAAAGTTCGCATACGCTAAAAGATATGCCACGATATACCAAATTCTTCACTAAACTACCACCTACACTGTATATAAAAATGCGTGTTCCCCATTCGGCCGTTACATCTAATATATCTCTTGTCAACGTAGGAAAAATTTTCAATGTTCCTTCCTCAGCCGTTGTCTCTATATTACCGGTTCCTACGATAGCACCACTTTCAATCACCATCCATCCGACCTGATCGAGTGCAGAAGTTCCTGATGCTCCGGCCGACTTTTCACGTTGCTTCATAAAAGTAACCGCTTCCGAAGTTAAACCCGAATAACGGAGATTGGATGTAAAACTATCATTGCTCGTCAAAAGTGTACAATAGAATGCCGGATCAGTATAAGTTCCATCAAAAGATAGTTCTGCTTTATTACTCAATTCTCCCACTACCTCAGCAGTCTTTCCCACTTTTATTTTTTTGCCATTTACAACCGTCATACCCGGGACAATTGCAAAATAGCAAATATTCTCTCTGGAAAAGCTACCTGTCATACTCTTTTCACGTGTAAAATGCACTTCAAATCCCTCCTTTGTCACATTTCTGACTCGTGCAAAGGAAGGAGATGTCACTTTTGCAGAAGATGGAGATACAAAAACAACAGGTGCTTCCGTAAATGGCTTTGTAAAAGTCACTTTTTTCCACTCGTCATTAACACTTCTTACATCTCCCGCTTCAACATCTAAATCGCCCCACTTATAATTTCCTTTAGTGGCTACAATATAAGGAGCATTTTCCGCTTTAGGCAGTTCTGTTACATTCTGATATTCCCACGGAGTAAATTTGAAACGAAACCCATTAGTCGAAGTTCCCTGAAGATGATAACTTAGCAGCGTTCTCGTAGCAGAAGAAAATCCGCCAAATACAACAGCAGGAGTAGTGCTATAAGCTGCTCCGTCTTCAAAAAAGAAATATTTCCACACCAGATCGGAAAGTGTAGCTACCCCATAACGAACATCCGAAGTGCCTTTCACAATAGGTACATCAACCACCATTTCATTAGAATATTTCTCTTCCGAACCGGATTTAATCTTCACACGATATGTATAGGCATGTGATTCCGTCGGCTTCAACTCTTCCGAATACTGATTTTTCAATTGTCCCACTCCTGAGATCAGTTCTTCAAATTCCCCGTCATCCGTTTTACGCTCCAATACATATTCATCTGTAAGTTCACCATTGTAATCCGTCCAGGATACTTCCACGGCGCGTGAATTCATATTGTACGAAGCTTCCAATTCCGGAGTCACCACCTGATATGTAGGCACTACAGCTTTCAAAGGATTATAGGCCATCGGAGCATGAAGATCACGATAATACTCACCAGCGGGGGTCAACTTTTGGTCGATGGCACCGCCTGCCGTATAGTTCCCGTTATCATCTTTTCCTACCACCAATGCACGTTCGTCACCTACCCAATTATAAATGGAATAACGTTCGATAAAGCTACATGTATCCAAGACATTTAAGATACCCTTTAAATCGGTCAATTGCTTCTGTTGTTTACTGGCTTCATCAGCAGGCCAAGTCTCGTGCGTCCAGTTAGCACCATTGTTCCATTCTGTAATCCAGATAGGAAGTCCTGTTCGGTCGTGAATCGCCTTTAGCTTCTGATACCATTTTTCCGGTGAGATATTGCCATTGCCGTCCGTTACCACCTGTGCACCTCCGGAACCACCCCAATAAGCATGTACAGCTACATAGTCCACCCGGTAATTGCGTTTCTTACACTCATCCAGAAAGCTATACAACCAATTCAAATTATCGGCTATGGCAGGAGTACCCAAACGAAGTCCCGACTCCATCATTTGCGGCCATTGCCCGATCGCTTTTTCTACCGATGCATTGGCTTGTTCCGGTCTGTCCGGCTCATTATATCCCAAAAGATGGGTTACATTCGATTTCGAGTTGATCTCAGCAAATCCGGGCCATCCCCAATTCTGCTTAATAGGAACAAACTCCGCATCATTCAGCGACTCCCGGTCGGCACTCCAAGAATAATACCAAGTAGATGCCGTCAGATCTATCTCATTGTAACATCCCGCACCGGACGAACACCATCCCTTCTTGGATACCCATTCCCATCTGAAACAACGGATATAGGAAACCTTGCCATTCAATTCGTGCGGAAGAACCGGAATATCAATATCCTCATTGTCGGCAATGAACACACGGCTGTATCCCTGTCCGTTGGATTCATTGGCCAATGTCGCCATATATCCTCTTTTCAATTTGAAAGACCGGATGGCATTATCAAACGACTCCAAATCCTGATAGCAGGAATCTACGAGATACGTACGGTTCTCCCCCGAATAATTTTCGCCCGTGAAAACCTGCAACGGTTCATAGTTCTCATCCTGAGGTATGATGACAGTACCATGGAGAAAAACATCCACCCGACTATTTTTACCCGGTTGCAAGACTTCTCCCGACACCTTTATCATGGAAGCATATTTCTCTATAACCTCAGAAGGGCGTACATTGTCGAAGAAGAGCCATGCATCCTGCGAAACCAGATTGACTGAGGCATTTTTCAAGGGAATTTCTCCGGTCATATGCATGTCTATCGTCCCGCTCAATTCCTTGTTTTCATTCTCTATGGATACAACAGTCTGTGTCTCCCTCGCAAAGAGGGAGACACATGAACATAGTAATGCAAATAATATAACACTAAAAAATCTCATACACTATTCAATCTTTACAGGACCACTTTTTTAGTCACATTTCCTACTTTCACAATGTATACACCTTTAGCTTGTCCGGCCATCGGTATCATCATCTTATCAGATTGTGCTACATCCGACTTCTGCAAATTTCCTGCAATATCGTACACAGTCACCTGATCGCCGGCAGACACTCCGCCTACCAAAATATTCACACCGAGTTTGCGAACCGACATACTGTTGGCATTCATGGAAGCAATGCCAGATGCGGTTCCTTTCTGGAATACTACGTCATCATAGTCGATATACACATTTTCATTCTGAGGTTTTCCATCGCCTTCCCCACCGGCACCATCCATACCTAGACAAATAATCATCTTAGTTTCAGAGTCTGTCTTGATGCCTGATGTAGAAAAAACTTTCCAATCGCACGTTTCATGAGGAATCTGTTGTTCATAAATCATGGCACCTTTCACAGTTCCTCCTTTATCATTTGTTGAAGCCTCGTATACACGAATATGACGTTTAGCATCTTGTTTGTCTCTCGTACCACCCGCGTTCACACGATAAATGCAAGAAAGAGAATAGGTTTCTCCGGGAACAACACTTACCGTCTGCTGAATACCATCCGAATCAAACCAGCCATTCCAGAAATAGCGTTGAAAACGAAGATATTGATAATTATCATCTGTTATCAAATCCCCTCCTTCACCGGACATATCAGCATCCTCTATGTCTTTGATAAAGGCAAACGTGTTCCACTCATCTTGCCCTGCATTATTAAATGTTCCACTTACAATAGCGTTATCCAAACCATCGACATCTCTCTTAAGATCCCATCCTTCGATGACTTCAGGACACATTATGTCTGAATGATTAAATGCTGTATAGCCGGCCTCAAAATCACCGTTTTTTAACAGATTTCCCTCTTTTTGCTGTGCAAATACAGCAGTCATTGAAAAAAGAGTACAAGTTCCCCAAAGTAATAATTTCGCTTTCATGATAGTTAAAATATTAATTAAACAATTCTATTATTTTAAGCAGTTCCCCGGCAGAAAATCCGCCGGAGACTGTTGTTTATTATTTCTAAAATTCCGGCATTGAATTAGCCGATTCACTCCATCCCGGGTTCTGATATAAGGCACCGTCACCGCAAAGAGAGAATTGCTTAATAGGCACATAACCTAAATAATAAGCGTAATACCATCCCAAACCACTGAAAGCATCCGAGGTTCTTTGTATTTCAAAAGGACGCAGATAATTACTCAATTCCGGCGAAGACACTACGGACTTGGTATTATCCGGATCGGCAGGCAATCGTTTGTAGGAGTAAACCGGAAGTTGCTTCCCATCATCTCCCCACAATTTAAAGCCTTCGATGTGATATTTATTTTCTTTCAACTGATCCATAGAGCGCCAACGGCACAAGTCCATATAGCGCATGCCCATCCCTATCAACTCACAACGGCGTTCACGACGAATGCAATACAATACTTTATCGCTTAATACCGCCCCGGCAGAATAGGCTCCCCAATCATACGCCTGATCTTTCAAAGCCGTCTCCTTTGCCATATCGGTTGCATCGATCGTTTCCTGAATGGAAGCAGTGATCAAGGCATGTTTCTGACGAAGTTCATTCCAATACTGTTCTATCTTATCCGTATGCCAGTCACCCGATGCCAGATAACGGGCTTCGATGTAATTCAAATAAGCCTCGGCAGCCATGAATACAGGAGAACCCAAGAAAGTTCCATACTGATCATTCTCCTCTTTGTCTTTCGAATTGCCCATCCGTAGCATGTACCCTGTCGGATTCTTAGTATCCCCTGTAATCGTCGGATTTGCAGGCTCTACTATTTGTCCGGACGAGCCTAAGTTAGAAGTGAGGTTTACAAAGTAATTCACCTGTCCCGGCTCTTTCAGAAAGACATTAATACGTGCATCCCGATTCTTGCGGACATTGGCTATACCTTCGTCGTTGTAGGTAAAAGATGAAGAATAGATCGGTTTACCGTCACTCATCAAATAACTTTCGATCATTCCTCTTGTAGTACCGGTGCCATTATTCATCAGTTGTGCATGATAACCCACACTATGACCAACCGACAATGCACGGCTATACTGTCTCCACATAATAACTTCGCTATATCCTTTCATGTCTTCGGTAGCATACATATCCATGTATGGATTGCTGGATTCACTGGCACTTTGCTGTACATTTCCCGTATTTTGTACCAATGCATATTTTCCAGCGATAGAATCGGCAGCTTCATAAGCCCGTTTCAAGAAATAATCAATCTCTGCTTGATAACTCCCGGCTGGAAATGTATAATTAGGGTACATATCTTTTCCCGGCCATTTATCTCCTCCCGGTACATATTCCTTGTGATATTTCAGCCATGTAGCTTCAAACAGCGCTACTCTCGATTTCAGGAAAATAGCCGCATCTTCCGATATACGCGTCTTATTAGCATCCGGATTGGCTCCCGACATTAAATAAGAAGCCATATCCAGATTATTTAAGATAAAACGTGCCACCTCATTACGCGGAGAACGTTTACTTTCTTTTATCAAAACCTCTTCCTGATCTGGCAATATTTGAGTAATAATCGGATAATCTCCGAACATCTGGTATCGCTTAAAATATTCATAGGCCCGGAGAAAATAAATTTCTCCAATATAATGACGGATATACTCTTCATTACCGGAAAGATTGCCGGAAGCATATTTCGGAAGTACCTCCTGCAAAAAGTAGTTACAGCTACGTATGTTTTCAAAATAATAGTCTCCATTATCCATACCGGTACGCAGGTTTCCTATATACTTTGAATCAGCTTTACTCTTCACCATGTTATCCGTTCCTGCATCGCCACCAAAAATGCCATAACTGTATATACCGCCATGTGAAGGCAATATTCCGTATAAGCCATTTACATAAGTTGCCAATTCATTTTCTTCATTCAAATAAAGTTCCGGTGGGATATCCGATGGAGGAGTTATATCCAGATAATCATTACATGAAGTCAATAGTACACCGGAGCAGGTAGCAATACCCACCAACCATTTAAAGCTAAGTTTATATCTATTTTTCATTGTTCTACTGTATTAAAATTAAAGTGTAATGCTTAAGCCGAAAGAAATGACTTTAGATAACGGATAAGCCTCACCGATATTCTTATTCTTTCCATCACCATTACCGCCATCCACTGTTTCCGGATCGAACATACTGGCCATTTTGGTTCCTACCCACAAATTTTCACCGGAAACATAAACTCTCAATCTGGACACATTGAACTTCTGAGTCCATCTCAAAGGCAGAGTATACCCCAATTGAACATTTTTCAGACGAATATAAGCTCCACTCTGCAAATATCGGGACTGACAATATTGATTTTTGTTCAAGTGTTTATCACCGCCGCCACCCGGCTGTGCCCCAAAATAAGGACGAGGATAGTATGCACCTGGATTATCCTCCGACCAATAGTCTAAATGGTCATAAAAACAAGTGGATTTACGGGCATCTCCTGTTGCTCCCCAGAACAGCCAGCTATCCTGCCAGTAATCCCGCTTCATCACTCCCTGAAAGAATGCACTGAAATCAAATCCTTTCCAATCAGCTCCCAGATTAATTCCAAACTGATACCGAGGAGTCTTATTTCCTATTTTCTTATAATCCCCATGATCTGCCAATGTATATTCTCCACTATTTATTTCACCGTCACCATCCAAATCGGCATACATAATATCACCGGCATTCCAGTCATCACCCAATCCAGATTGTCCTTTCCGAGGTTCAGCCGGCCATACTCCATGTGTATTATAATAATTCTGGTCGAGTTGATCCAAATGCCGTTCCATCTCTTCTTTACTTTGGGCAATCCCTACCGTCTCATATCCATAAATATCGCCTAAATACTCTCCTTCGATGTACCCTCCTAAATTTCCGGTCGGATTATTCAGATATTTCACAACTTTTGAACGGGCATCTGATAAGGAGAATCCAATGTTATAACCCAAACCGTTACTCAAACGATCCTGCCATTTAACGGCCAATTCAAAACCGGACGTACACATATCCGCACTATTCACATCAGGAACGGCTATTCCCAATACAATCGGCAATTCCAAGCCTTTTGCTACCATTCCAGTAGTAGTACGCTGAAAATAGTCGAAAGAACCTGTCAACCTATTATTGAATGCTCCGAAATCGAGACCGATATTCCAGCTTTTCACACGTTCCCATGTCAATATCGTACTGATCATTTTCGGCTGGGTTGTCGTGTTAGTCTTCTGGCCATTCTGCAACCAATCACCATTATTAGCTTTCACTTCAAGCACTTCATAAGTCGGATACCAACCATTCGTATTCTGATTTCCCAATTCTCCGTAAGAACCTCTAACCTTCAACATGCCAATATAAGGTTCAATCGACTCCCAATATTGCTCACGGGCCATATTATATCCTAATGAGAAAGAAGGATATAAGTCCCAGCGCTGATTGCTACGGAAACGTGAACTTCCATCATAACGCAAATTTACTTCTGCCAGATAGATGCCTTTATAGTCATAATTGGCACGTCCGAAAAAAGCTGCAGTAGCCCAACGGTTATATTTACCTCCTGCCGAAGGATGTTTATCCTCTCCATTCAGTAATTTGTCCGTCATTGCATTCTCATAAGGAAAATCATTGCTGATAAACCCATATTTAGTATGTTCATCATAATCCTGACGCAATCCTTCTGCCTGGAAACCAAACATCACTTTCATATTATGAACTTCGGCAAAACTATGAGAATAATCCGTATAGGCATTTATATTCATATAATTCTCACGGGTATGACGCCTATTCAGCGTTCCCGCTCCCGACTGCTCTATCGGAGTACCATCCGTATAATAGCTTTGGGTCAGGAACCATGTCTCTCTCACGGCCGAATTATATATTCTATAATTAGCTTCCAGATGCGTTGTCCATCCCTTAATCGGTTCAATGATAAGAGCGCCCTGCATATAAAGTTCATCATTCTGGGAAATATATCTTCCACCTTGGTCCAGCTTCATGACCTCCTGAAAGAGTCCTCCGAAAATATTGCCGTAAGGATCGCGGAAAGGAGTGGTCGGCCATCCGTTCATGCTCAAATTATCATAAAGAGAACCGCTCAAAGACGAAGGTCTGTCGTAATCTTTACGGATAAATCGCGTATTTACATCCAGTCGCACCCATTTGGACAGCTCCGCATTAAATTTAGCCGTCATGGTGTAACGTTTCAGTTTATCGGAAGACACGTTACAAAGTCCAGATTGATCCAGATAATTGGCAGATGCATAGTATCCGATCTTATCCGTACCGCCACTTACACTCATGTTGTGTTCCTGCGAGAACGCCCAATCTTTATACACAATATCATACCAGTCCGTATTTGCAGAATAGTTATTCCATTGATTCGACCAATACTTGGAGTTACCGGAATCCGGTACCATATCCACCGCACCTTCCTGTCCATTCACCGTTGCATAAATACGGTCCATCACCTCTTGTTGGAAATAATCTCCGCTTCCTGCATTTCTACTGGCCTCATTATAATAATTGGCAAACGTCCACGAATCTACCATATCCGGAATACGCGTAGGACTACCCCAGCGGAAGTTATTATTGTAAGTAACCACAGCCTTTCCCTGACGTCCCTTCTTCGTAGTAACAAGAATTACCCCATATGGTGCACGTGAACCATAAATAGAAGCAGCAGCCGCATCTTTCAATACGGATACATTCTCAATATCCTGCGGATTGATAGAATTGATATCCCCTTCCATGCCATCGATTAGAATTAACGGATCGGCAGAGGCGGAGCCCAATGTGTTCGCACCACGAATTCGGATGCTTGCACTTTTATCCAGCGCTCCGGAATTAGACGTAATCTGCAATCCCGGAACCGCCCCTTGCAGAGCCTGCACAGCATTGATCACCGGACGATCCTCCATCACTTTGGCATCTACCATCGATACCGCCCCCGTCAGATTCACTTTCTTCTGCGTACCGAATCCCACTACTACCACCTCATCCAGTGACTTCGCGTCATCTTTTAATATAATATTGAAATTCGTTTTCCGTCCGACTGTTATTTCCTGAGTCTGATACCCCAAGTAACTTATAACCAGTACATCGCCAGAGCGAACCGACAATGTAAAATTACCGTCAATGTCGGATATAATTCCATTTGTCGTACCCTTCACAACAACATTCGCCCCGATCACCGGTTCTCCTGCAACATCCTTTATAACACCTGTAACTTTAACTGTTCCTTG
>NZ_HF991086.1:0-13722 GCF_000432295.1 Bacteroides sp. CAG:189 | reverse complement strand
CATCCCGTCGGCAAAAGCTACCGAAGGAGCCATCAGCAACAACCCTCCTAATGCAAAAGCGGCAAAAGCCCTGCATGCTATTCCTGCATTAAATGGTGGACAATTAAGAGAAAAGTTCATAGCCTTGTTTTTTTTCATACTATTATCTTTTAAATGTAACTGTTATTTCCGTTTTTAAATATCCTGAAAACGTCCTCTTACCCTACAAAAAAATGTGTAACCTTTTACTGTTTCATTTATTAGTAACCGCTCTTTTTCTACCTTAACCTTAATTCCCTTAAAAACTAAAAAATACCTTTATTTTCGATGAAACAAAAGTAGGGAAGGAAGAGAAAAACCCACTCCAATATTATTTCAAAAAGCCCGATTTTAATGCAATCCCAGAATTTCAGAAATAATTGAATGATTTTTCTACCTGCTATGAAGTACAGAAAAAGAGATTAAAGAAATGAGAATGGCATTGCTACCATTCCCATTATGTATAAAGCGATTTTTTGATCTTATTGACGCCTCCCTGAAAACCTGCTTCAATTCAGCTCAATAAATTTTTCTGATTTATCGGGGCAGGTTCTGATTATGACATAGTCTCTACCTATCTTTTACAGGATTCTCTCCATCGTTTTCACTCTTCCCGCCATTGATGAAGCGTTCCATATATTCACTCGGGTGCATTCCCAATTCTTTTTTAAAGCAGGCGCTAAAATATTTCGGATCGTTGAACCCGACGGCATAAGCTAACTCCGAGATTCGTACATTCCGCTTCTCCTCCATGATTCTACAAGCAGCTTTCATGCGGATGTTACGGACAAAAGATGAGTACGACAATCCGGTCAGTGATTTCAGCTTTCTGAAAAGAGTTGATTTACTCACTCCCACCTCTTCCACAAAACGGGTCTGATCGAACAACGGATCATCCAGATGAGCTTGCACACTGTCGATTGCTTTCTGTAAAAATTCCTCATCGATACTGGTATAATTCAATTCGTCCACCTCGAAAACTAATTGTTTTTTGAAATCCTTGTTGGTACGTTCCCTGTTTTTCAATAAATTACTGATGCGGGCATGGAGTACACTCAGACTGAAAGGTTTGCTAATAAAAGCATCCGCACCCGCTTCATATACTTCCACGCGATCCTCTTCCTTATTTTTAGCAGTCAGAAGAATGACAGAGATATGGCTTGTATCAAAGTGTCCTTTCACGTAACGGCAGAATTCAAGCCCATCCATTTCCGGCATCATCACATCTGATACTATCAAGTCCACATCTTTGTTTTCAATGATCTCGATCCCCTCTTTACCATTACAAGCTGTATATACATTATAATCAGCTTTCAGCAGCTTAGTCATCATCATCAACAAGTCCTCATTGTCTTCTACCAAAAGCAATGTGCCCCCTTTTTCCTCTGCCTGTCCCTCTTCTTCTTCCTCCACCACTTCCACGGGAATGTGCTGTGCTACGGGCAGTACATCCGATTTATCATCGATATTCTCCTCCTTATATGCACCGCGATTAATAGGAATAATCACCTTAAACGCCGTACCCTCTCCCAGTTTACTTTGTACGGAGATAGTTCCCTGATGCAATTCCACCAGATCTTTCGTCAACGACAGTCCGATGCCCGTGCCTATGGTATTGAATTTCCTGTAATCACCTTCATAAAAACGCTTAAACAGTGTTTTCTGAGCCTCTTCCGAAATACCTTCTCCGTTATCTTTCACTACCAACACAGCCGAATCCGATGTTTTTTCATAACTCAGATCGACCCACACCGTTCCTTTTTCTTTGTTATATTTCGATGAATTGGACAACAGATTATATAGTATTTTGTCAATCTTGTCCGAATCAAAATACGCCATAAAGGGTTCGGGATTGGTCATGATAGAGAAATAGATTTTTTTCTTCTTCATCAATGGTTCAAAATTATCCACACTGTTTCGGACGAACGCCGCAAGGTCTCCCCGTGACACACGTAGTTTCAGATTTCCGGTTTCCGCTTTTCTGAATTCCAGAATCTGCTGCAGCAGACGTATCAACCGATTGATATTGTTCGTCATTATCTGATAATAGTCTCCATTCTGCGGAGCACAAAGTTTCAGTTCATCGACCGTTGCCGAAATAATAGTCAAAGGAGTAAGTAATTCATGAGTGATATTCGTAAAAAATTGCAGTTTTGTATGATTCAACTCATCCGCTTTTGCTTTTTCCAGTTCGCGCAAATGCAAAGCATTGTACAGCTGCACACGCTTTTTTCCCATTCTGAATAATATACAGCCCAACGATATTATTAAAATAGCGTAAATAACATATGCCCACCATGTCCGCCAGGGTGGTGGCAGTATTACTATCTCCATAGCCGGTTCTCTTTCTCCCCATATCCCGTTGGAGTTGGCCGCTTTTAAATGAAATTTATAGGTACCGGCAGGCAGGTTATTGTAATAGGCAAACCGGCGCAACTGATCCGGATATTGCCAATCCGTATCGAAACCATCCAATTTGTACGCATATTTATTTTGTGCGGGATTCATATAATCGAGCACGGCAAATTCAATACTAAAATTATTGTGCCAATAGTCCAGCACTATTTTTTTCGTGAAATCGGGTGACTGCTCGGATATCCTGTTTCTCACAGCATCCTCCAGATTATTCCACGATTTATCAAAAATTTTAATATTAGTTATTGTAATAGACAATTGGAAGTCCGACTCCTTCAGACGATCCGGAAAAAAGCTGTTATATCCATGGGCACCTCCGAAAAACAGTTCCCCCTCTTTGGTTTTACACGCCACATTCCTGATAAACACATTATCCTGCATGCCGTCTGCCGTAGTATACAGCCTATAGTTGACTTTCGACAGGTCCTCCGGCACATACAGTCTCACCAATCCCACATTCGTACCTAACCACAGTTCATCCTCTTTACTGCCAATAATACTGGATATAACATCGCCCGGAAGATTCCACTGCACATGTACAGATATGAACTTACCGATTTTAGAATCGTACAAACTAAGTCCGCATCCTTCCGTACCAGCCCAGATACGCCCCAATTCGTCTTTATACATACACATCACTTTCAGTGAATTCAGCTTATCATTTTCAGGAGAATAGCTATATATTTTGTAGTCCTTTACATTATTCCCATTCCCCACTACACGTACGATCCCCATATTTTCGGTAGCGATCCACATTTCTCCGTCAACCCCCTCTTCAATATCCTGTGCAATCAGATTGCGCAAATTCAATCCCATTACATCCAACAAATCAAACCGGCAAATATTCCCCTCTGCAGTAAGCATACTGAATCCATACGACGTTCCTAACCAGACCTTTCCCTGAGAATCTTCTTTTATATCATAAATACGATCGCTGGGCAACCAAGGTGTGTCATTTGCCCGATAACATTTCACACGAACACCGGATTTTGCTTTTTTATCATATACATAGAGCCCGCCGTCATAAGTTCCTATCCATATTTTTCCGGTAGTAGGCGACTGCATGATCGAAAACACGGAATAAGTGGTCGAACCCGTATCCGGAAAGCCAAGCTGACGCATATTCCACCATTCCCCCGTCTGACGATTATATACCACTAATCCGTAAGTACCTATACTCAGCCACATCAGACCCTCATCGTCCACTAAAATATTTCTTACTGAATTAGTTTTAAATACTTTCTTAATATTTTCCAAATGATCCAATGCAAAATTCAACTCACGCGTTATGATTGCCGTTACTCCTCCTCCAAGCGTGCTCAACCACATCATTCCCTGCTGGTCACAAATCATGGAAGTCACCTCATTTCCCGAAATAGAATGTCCGGACTCGTCCGGATAGTAATTAACAAAACTCGTTGTTCCATAAGGCAAAATGCTCAATCCACTTCGTGTTCCTACCCACAGTGAATTTGTGTTCCGATCCTCGGAAAGAGCATAAATTGTATTATCTGCCAAACTACTTTCGACAGCAGGCTCATTTCGAAAAACATCCCATGACACCCGCTCCATGTCATAAGGATTTTTAAGCAGAAACAATCCACCTTCCCATGTACCTACCCAAATCTGATGATGGCTATCTTCAAAAACAACGTGTGCCGATTTCCGTTCATTCATTTTCGGATAAGCAAAATATTTACCTTCCTCCGGATCGTAACGATAAAGCCCTTCATTCCAAGTTCCGATCCATATATTTCCTTTTGAATCTTCCAAAAGAGATTTCACGGAAGTTTGCGGCATCACATCTTTAGTGGTTTCCCGCGTAAAAAGCACGCAAGAGTCCCTTTCCGGGATATACTGATACAACCCCTGATCGGTCCCTAATAAGATCTGCCCTTTCCGGGTTACTAATATTTTGGATATTGCATTATTGCTGAATTCCGTTTTATTGATCTGTTTAATTTTCCCGGTCACTTTATCCAGCACATTCAGTCCATCATATGTACCTATCCAAATGCGATGCTTCGTATCTTCTTCAATACATGAAATATTATTATTCCCCAGAAGATTCCAATTGTAAATATTCGATTTATAAATCTTCATCTCATATCCGTTATACTTCGCCAAACCGTTACGAGTAGCCATCCATATATAGCCCTCCTTGTCTTGATATACCTGTTGAATGTCATTTGTCGACAATCCATCCGAAGTGCTCAATTGTCTGAAACGGAAGTTCCGGAAATTTTCCGTTGCCTGCAAGGAGGATGTTTCCACAAACATCAACAAAAAAAACAGGCAAAGTAATTTGTAAAGCGGTAAGTATTGATTCTTCATAACGTATTATTTTTTAAGTCATATTAATCTTGTTTATGCGAAGCACACGACAAAATTATATTATAAATCATTAATATTACCAAAGATAAGTAGAATTTAACTCTGAGATATTAAAGTTATCCATCTAAGACAGAAAAAAACAATAGCAAAATCCATCTTCATACAATCCCTTTATCAGCTGGTTTTCAGTCCCTTCACGAAAAAGTAATAATACCAGAACGTATCGCTGAAATAGGGTTTGAATACCTCTTTTGATTTTTCATCCGATTGCCCAGCCATTTGTTCGGACAATTTTATAAACTTATCAAAGCGAGTTACCACTTCATCTTCTATTTTAAACTGCCGATAGTCCACCTTGCGTTCCAAGTAAGAATACAAGATTGCCGCCTCCTGATAATGCAGTGGAAGCCTATCGTGCGTACGAGCATATAGTATAAAACGGGGCCAAAAACGGGCAATGTCCTTCTGCACCAAGTTACACTGCAATGAGAGTTCCACAAGTTCGGGAGGCCCTCCCTCCATGTAAGCGATCTGGCTTATCAGATAGGCTTCCAACAATCCCCCGTCTCCCTCAAGTGCATTATTGTATGCCATCAACGGCTTAATCATTTTAAATTCCGCATCTTCCGCCATCAGTTGCGGCTCATCGATGTAGCGCTGATATTTTTCCGCCCAATCTTTGTGAAATAGAGTCTGTGCCAATGTACTGTTATATTTCTGTGCCAGAGCAAATTCTTCATTCAGTAAAGCGCACTTCACCATATATTTAAGGTATTCCACCTTCATGCCATACTCCACTTTATCTTCCATGCACCAACGGTAACAATAATTAATTTTCCCATACTGAAAGTACAAAGCCTTGGCTCCTGTATTACGCATGACAGGAGTAGTGCGAATAATCCTGTAAGGAACTCCGTTTATCTTAAACTTAAACATCCGGTCGCCCGCCTGCCCCAACTTATAAAGCGCCATATCCGTATTTAAAACAATCAAGCGTGTCGGCTCTCCTTGCTGCGCTTGGGCACAGTCCACCACTTTCTCCCAATCATTGTCCAGAATAGCTCTGTCCATATCGATTGTTATGCGAAAGTTTTCATCATCAAATTCATAATACCATGCTCCTCCCAATGCCATAACAAACACGATCAGGGCAAGTACGACAGATACTACGCGAGCTCTTTCCGTTTTTTGTTTCCATCGATGAGCATAGAAAGCCAGAAATATCACATAAGCATACAATAGTCCAAAAGGCATCCATAAAATCATTTCATTGGGATAAAACCTAGGAAGGACAGATGTGTAAAGAGAGTCGCACATCAATTGCGTGTAGACCAATATGTAATAGAATAACGGGACCAGAGCAATGGCAATTATAGCTACCAGCATATTCCATGCCCACCACACGCGTTTCTGTGTGCACTCATCAATGGCAAACAGGATTACTACCAATAAGGCATAGAATCCTAATATCGGATAACCAACTATAGAAAACAGAATAACTACCCCACCGCGCCATAACCAGTGTTTCAGACAGCGATACACCCAAAAACTTCCCACAACTGCTATCATGCCCAACAGATTGGAAAAAGCATATCCCGGCGATTTCAAAATATAGACCACATAGCCCAACTGTACCAATGCCAGCAATAAGAGTGCGGAAGGAACAAACGAAAGCGTAAAATAACGGTCGGGAATACGAAAAGCCTTTCCCACAAGGTATTGGAGAACCAGCAACAAAGCGATAAAAACAGCTCCACCCAGCCAAGGATAATAGAAGAATTGTGTTAGGAATGTGCCGCCCCATATCAATCCTCCTCCGGGCACCATCATACATTCTTTCAGAAAAGTCCAGGAAGGAAGAAACAGTGATAAATCTTCTACCTTTTTCAGGTAATTGAAGTTATGTATCACCGTCATATAAATAGCCAACAATATAAATACTGATATAGACGCTATTTTCATGTTCCGGTAGTTTGTCTGCTCCCACTTTTCCAGCCAGCCGGACATTTTATTTCCCTTATTGTTTTTCACTGCTGTATTTTTCATCATTTTCGTCTTAGAATCCGCTCGTAAAAGTAGCATATAACCTTCAATTCCACTCTACGTTTACCGATCAAAAAACGCGATTGAATCAATATTCCCCCATGAATGAAATAAAATTAGTGTTGGTTGAAAGTTTTCCCCTTCAACCAACACTCTTTTGTTACGTTTATTTCAGAAATTCGGATGTATATTTTTTCTATACCCCATACATTACGATCACATAGCTACCTTATATGTTTTCATCCCTACTCTGACCAGATAAGTTACGTTTTGCCGGAGCGTGATGCGCGTCAGTCCCCCTGTGGAAATATAAATGCCTGCGTTAATACCGTCCGTGGTGTACACCTGTACTTTCTGCCCCTCCACGGTTCCTTGCAAAATCAGCTCATCATGCTGTGTATACACCTTTAGTGCCGGTTCATCCGCACGGACATCTTCTACGGACGAAGCCGTACTTTCGAAGGTGACGGCCAGTTCGGCATCACTTTTCAGAGCCTGAGTGGTATAAGTCCCGTCTTCCTTCACATAAGCGGTCACATCATTATCGTTGAAAGTCACAGTATTCAGGTTCCACCCCTCTGCCGGCAAAATGGTAAAGGTGTATTGCTCACCACGGGTAATCAGTTGCTTCAATAATCCGTTGTCGGCATGCCGAATAGTGAGGTAATAAGGAAACTCCTTAAAAGTTACCTGCAGAACCATGTTTTCTGTGGCTTCGGCAATCGTATAAAGTCCTTCATCGTTTACGTCAGCTGTCACGTTTTTATTATTGAGCATCACTTGTGCTATGCCGTAACCTTTAGCCGGCTGAATAGTAAACTCAACTTTGGTATCTTTATCTATTAGCTCACTGCTTTTTTGCTGTCCGTTAATGAGTACCTTTCCATAAACGGCATTATAAGAGGCGGTAACAGTGAGTGATACTAACGGTTCCCCATCTCCATCCTGTTCGATGATGCTGGCAAAATCTCCCCAGATCGGAGCAATCCAATAGCGGGAATAAGCACCTACCGGGACATACAATTTACATTTCTGCTGATTGATTCCCTCGAAAGCTGTTTTGTTAAGGGTCGGTAATTCTGTACACATACAACTAATGGCTTCCACCTTTGTACATCCCGCAAAAGCAGACGCATCAATGTATTTTACGGTCGAAGGCAATGCAATAGAATCAATTCCGAGACATCCTTGAAAGGCGGCATCACGAATTCTTTCCGTCTTGATCGGCAGCTGAATTTTCTCCAAACTTTTACAACCTTGAAACACATAGCGATCGATAACTGTTATCTGATTTGGAATATGAATACTTTCCAACGAACTACAATTGGCAAATGCACTTTCACGAAATGCCAATACGCTATTTGGCACGGCTATAGCACGCAGTTTAGTACAATCACTAAAGGCTCCTACTCCAATATGGGTAATATTATCCGTCAATGTCACATACTCAACATCTGTGCCTTGAAAAGCAAAATCATCGATTGTATTAACCGTTTCCGGCACCGTATATTCAGAACCTTTTCCATTCGGATAAATACGTAAAACAGTTAGGTCCTTACTACACACAACACCGTCTATATCGGCATATTTTTTATTCTTTTCATCCACTTTTATTTCTCTCAATACCGGACACTCGCCAAAGGCTCCGCCGACAATTGTTGTCACATTTTCGGGAATTACAAGTTTTGCTAAAGAGCTACATCCGGCAAAAGCATTTTTCTCAATGCTCTTAATACTTTCTGGAACAGAAAACTCTTTGAAACCGCACTGTGCAAATGTCATGGGCTTTATATAAGGAACATTTGGAGACAATACAAAGCTTTCTAACTCCGTACATCCGAAAAATACCCCCTCTCCCATCACAGAAACAGATATCGGTAATGTAATGGAAACAAGTTTTGTTTTAGCAAACATATAGCTTCCGACCCCTTCACTGTAAGAGACTCCATTTCCACTGCTTGTTCCGGAAATCAATGTATAGTATTTAATACCGCCCGTTTCGTAATAATAATCCCCTCCCGAGATAATGTTAACTCCGGACATATCCAGCTTGCGCAAAATGCCTTTCGTTTCCTTTCCAGTCGCATCACATCCGGCCATATCGCGTATAAAGCGGATATCGCTACCATTCAAGGTTCCCGAAACAATCAATTCATCAATCTGATATTTTTTCGAAGAAGCAATTTGCTCAGATAATGTTCCGGCTTTCGCTATATTCAAAGAGATTTTATTTTGTGCCCATACTCCTGCATGTACACAAAGGCAACAACAAACCAACCTCGCAACCCTTATTACATTTATCATTATATTTTTAGATCATAGCATATGAGACACAACCATTCTTTTCACCACTACAGATTCAGGAGTCTGAATGCGCACTGTATAAATTCCCGGCAATAAAATTCCTGCCAAATGAATCACAACAGCCTCTCCCCTTTTAACCAACTTATCCGAATATACCACACGTCCACTACCAATTTCCACTATTTGTATGTCAGCAGTACTATTATTATTTATAAAGACTTTGAAATCACCATTATTCGACATAGGATAGAGTACAACATTATTTTCATCATCGTTCTCCATTCTGCTTATACCAGTACCCCCTTCTTCGTACTTTTGCTGTTCTGTCATCAGTCTCTTATTCTCCTGCCAATAAGAGAGACTAAACATGTCCGCCATCTCATAATCATAAGCCTTAGTATCAAAATATAAACCAAAGCTCTGCGAGTTACTTGCCCCTTCTTCCACAAGAAACAGATTACTTCCAGCAAATGAAGAAGCTCCTGATATGGACAATAATTTCTTGTCATTAACATTTTGTATTTTATAACAACCGTCCTCTTCCAGTTCTAAACGCCATTGCTGACTAACTTTTGCATTCTCTACAGTAAGACGCAAAGTCCCAAATATTGATTCCAAATAATTACCTGTACTCATATCCTTCAGTTTCCAGATATAAGGATTATCAGTAGCTTTCAATTCAAAACTCATATTTACTTCATCATTATCATCATCAATGTTAAAGCCATTTTTAGATTTAGACATCCAACGATCGGAATTTTTATCAAGGATACGTACTACTATGCCATCAGCCAACGCTTTAACACGTTTAAAGCGATCGACATTATCAAAAACACTCATATCCCAACTGTCATACCATTTTACAGTAGGTATCCCCGAACGCATGCTCAGAGGTAACCATACATATTGAGATTTTCCCCCTACATCACCAGAATCCCAACGATCTCCCATATAGACATAGGCGCTCTCATAACCGTTTACCTTCAGTACAAAAGTACTCTGCGAATGATATGTTGTTGTATTGCCCTCGTCAATGGCAAAATTTTTTCCAGGCGTCCAAGCTCCAAATATTTCCGTTGCCGATGCTGAATGTCCCGGATTGGGATTCCACCCCGTACAACCGGAAAAAAGTCCAAAATAGACATCATCAACTTTAAAAATAGCAGGTGCCTCATAACTCAATCCTTTCAAAATCTTTGTTTCTGTAATAGGATTCTTTTCTGTTTCCAAATAATCTTCGGAAAGTAAAGCTACATTCATATTAGTGTTCATATCAGTAGATCCAAAATGATAGGCTTTTCCATCGGTATCTTTAAAAATAGTCTGATCGCGCGAATCATGATTATTAGGACGGAAAGTACTTACAAATTTATAAGTTCCGTCTATTTCATCACTCACAGCGACACAAACGCGCGCTTCCCCATAACCATTACCATCTTCCCAATGAATATACATAACCCACTTTCCTGTTTTATCATTATATATCACTTTTGGACGCTCAAGAGTACATTTACCGGTATTCAAGTCTCTTGCTTGGTTTTCATTAAATACCAATCCTACACGCTTCCAATTATAGAGATCGGCAGAAGTATAGCAACTCACGCCATTACTATTATATCCAGTACGATCCTCCCCAAACCAATAATATATTCCTTCATGGAAAATAACACAACCACCATGAGCATTAATATGCCTGCCAGTAATATCATTCCAAACAGATCCTGGAACAATTTTATCATTGGCAGCCTGTGCCACAGTATTTCCTATGTTGCTGCTCAATGCAGCAACCATCAAAAGCGAATAAATAAAAAATTTCATCATCTTATTAAAATAAATAACACATTTCACGATTATAAAATCATTAACGACCGCAAATAAAGAAAAAACACATTAACTATTATATTAAAAATATTTCAAAGAAGAATGAGAAAATTATTGTGAAACAAATTTCCTCTTATTCGAAATAAGAGTCCTCTCATTCACATATTTAAATCCATTCTATTTACCGGATAACAATCAACTTCCGTATTTCTTTATATACCGAAGTTTTTATGCGAACCATGTAAATACCCGGATTTAATCTGCCAGATAACTCTATAGCATATCCGTTATTATCCAATTTTACGGTTTGGTATACTTGTAATTGCCCATATATATTATATAAAGCCAGCTGAGCCTTTATCGGTTCTTGAGATATCACATTAATCCGGCTGCTTTTCTCATCATAGTATAAAGTAAAAACTTCATCAACTCCCTTTTTCATAACTTGCAGATTTGTTATATGCTTCTCTTGTTCTTTAATTAACACCAAATTATTTTGTCGATAATCCTTTGTAAAAAGAGCTGCTTCTTCATCTTCCGGATAAATCTTCGAATCAAAATAAACCCCAAAACAACGAGCATCTTTTTCTCTACCCAAATAAATAGTTGAACCAACAAACGTAGAAGAACCCGAAATAGCTAAATAATACTCTCCCACATTGTTTTTTATTTTATAAGTACCGTCTTCCTGTAATAAGAAAGTCCATAATTGCGTCGTTTTATCATTTTCTTCACTTAAACGTAAAGTACCAAATACAGACTCCACATATTGTCCCGTTTTGTTATCTTTAAGCTTATAAACGTAAGGGTCATCCGTAGCATAAAAAGTAAAACAAAGATTGGTATTACCATCATTCTCTAACAGGAAAGACGACTTTGATCGTGAAACAAAACGATTAGAATTACGATCCAACAAAAAATATTGCCTCTTGTCCTCAATAAATTTGGTGCGCTTAAAACGGTACATATTATCAAAGATACTCAGATCCCATTCATCATACCAATGTATTGTGGGATAGCCCGAGCGCATGCTGATTGGTAACCATACCTGTTTTGAACTTTCCAAATTATTTTCATCCCAACGGTCACCTACATAAACTAATTTTTGATCATCTCCTCCTACTTTAAAAACAAAAGCACTCTGAGAGTCATAAGTAGTCCCTTTTACGTCATCCACGCAAAACTCAATCCCACTACCAGTAACATCTGTAAATACCCGCTCATAACTCCAACCTTCAAGCATATTATACGAATAGGCCCAACGACTGCGATTGGGTTTCCAATACGTACATCCTGAAAAAAGTCCGAAATACATATCATACATCTTGAATATAGCCGGAGCCTCATACTTTACCCCATCCAAAATAATCGATGCATTCGAAGTACCATCCAGATAATCATCATTCAACTGTACCCCCAATATGTCCGCATTGGTATTTACCGCTCCGATGAAATATACTCTTCCATCTGTATCGTCTTTAAATAACGTATAGTCCCGGCTCAAAATCCCATTCACACATGAAATATCATATAAATCATAATCCCCCTCCATATGATCACTTACCAATCTACAACTTTTGGTAATAGTCACTTCCATATTCTCCCAAACAGCCCATATAATCCACTTTTTTGTCAACTCATTGTACAAAATTTTAGGACGATATAAATTACGACCTTTTGCCAAATCCCAATTGTCTTCACTTATCTTTCCAGACAGTGGTATTATCAGCCCCCTATTAGTCCAATTATACAGATCTTTCGATCGATAACATCCGACTCCATTACATTCATTTCCTGTCCGGCTGTCTCCTATCCAATAATAATAACCGTCCTCATATACAATATATCCCGCATGAACATTGATGGCTTTACCACTTGTATCATTCCAAATCTGTCCTGGACGAAAAGTCACATTCTGCGCCTTTATAATCTCATTTATTGCAAACAAAAATACCCAAAACAAAAAAACTCTCATAATTATGTAGCAATATTCAAATTAATAATTAATACAGTTGATTCTTGTGTCAGTTCAATCCGAAACCCAAAATGTTATCTCTCGTATACACGTTTACATACAATCAGAAGTCTACAAAATAAATATCATCTATAAGCACAAAAATATTTTCGCCTCCATTTATAACTTCTGTTTGATCTGTCCACACAAATCATGTACCTACAAATCCCCTATCAATTAAAGTTTAATCTATTTTAGGGAATTCAAAAATCGCAATTCAAATTACTTTTTCCAGATACTTATTATAGAATCTACTAACGAAAAATAAACTACATCTTTCTCTCCACTCAATACACTCACTCTGCGATATATCCCATGAAGAGTAAATTCTCCGACAACCAAAGCGTAAATTCTTTCGAATATGCCTAAAAACAAAACAGACAGGGAAGAGATCTAAACCTCTTCCCTTAGCAAAGCATCAATAAACAATCTTTACTATCTCTTTCCTTGTACCATCATTTACAACACATACATAAATTCCCTTCTCATATAATGGAATTGATTGTCCTGAAGTATAACTATTTTCTACAGCAATAAGTACTCCTGTTGAACTATATATTTCAATTTTAGCAGACTCTGGTACATTATTCAAAGTTAACCAATTATCTATTACTGTTCCATAAACCCCTGCATCCGAATTCGTTCCTTCAATGCCTGTTACATCACCTCCAAAAACCGGTTCAAGTGGAGCGTATGCTCCAGTAGGATCATAAGTAAAGTATTCTACATCAGCAAAGGTATTATCAAAACCAACTTCCTGTGTCAGAACACGA
>NZ_HF991085.1:75162-95066 GCF_000432295.1 Bacteroides sp. CAG:189 | reverse complement strand
TTTAAATTTACCCCTCAGATTTTTACGTTGACCCGGAAAGTCGAGAAGAGTAACCTCGGATAAAGAATAATCCTCACGACTATTTTCAATGATCAGAAAGCCTGTATCTATCTACAAGATATTATCAACATCGTTATCAACAGGGTTATCAACAGATAATCACCTTAGTTATCAACAGGATAACTCAATGATTTACAATCAATTGATTAATTTATTCACTTAATATATTTAATTGTTTTATAACAGACACCTTTGTTATCGTACAATTGAAGTATATAAATATCCGATACAAGACTTCCCAATTCATTTATATCCTCAATCTACATTATATATTTCTCAGTTTTACTATACACTTTTATAGCGAAAGCATCAGATAATTCAAATATCGAAATTAACCGTGATTTATAAGGTCAGCTATTTTGAAAAAACAGAAAAGGAAGGCATGTCATTTTTTCTATTCTGACACACCTTCCTGGTATTTACTTCAATTCCCCCTTAGAAAATCCATAAAACTTATCTTACAAACTTTGTATCATAAGATCGCCCTTCCGTATCCGAGACCTGTAAACCATACATACCTTTCTCCAATGAACTTATATCAATGATATTATTGTCAACCTTGCCTTCTCTTACTATCATTGAATGATTCAAGTCTAACATTCTATAATCTATTAACGCCCTGTCATCCAAGCTTCTTTTACGGCCTTTCTCTAATTTCAAGGACAAAAGGTCACCATTTACTTGTGAATTTAGAGTGTATGTTGCCGGCACTAATGGAGCAACAATTAATTGTTCACTAACAGTTTCTCCATATTTATTCATGGCACGCAATTTAAAAGTAGTACTATACTCCTTATCCACCGAAGCTATAAAATAGCCATCTCGCACATCCTCAACATAATAAGTAAAAGGAACAGGAGATCCTTCTTCTAATTGTTCAACCAAAATTTTTTCTGTTCCTTCCACATTCTTAAATCCTATTTTCACATCCGCATAGTAATCGTCCGCAACAGTCCTCGTCTGTGGCATTACTTTAGAAAAAGCCATCTCCGGTTTTTGAGGGAGGTAATCTAAAAGAAAATAGCGAGCCAATCTATTTACTTCTACAGGATAACTTGTATAATTAACCCGACAACGTAAATATCCATCACTGGAACGTGCATATTGATCTGCCTTATTCACATCAATAGAAGATGGCATAAATGAAACCTCACTTTCATTCCACGAAGAAGTAGATGGTATAATTTCCCAAGTACCGTCTTTACGTAAAACACTGACCACCCATCCATACAGTATGTCACCATCATCATCTAACGCATAAGAACTATGTTGCCATATATACTTATCCACATCATCTTTATCAACAACTTCCTCATTTCTTAAAGCGACATTATAATTCAAACTTTTTTGAGGATTAGAGAAAGTACACACTTCATCATACCTTTTAGCCTTATCTGTAGAAGTAGAAGTTACAGTAGGCTCTCCACCACCGCCACCACCAACAGCTGTATAGTGGACCCAATCAATTGCCTTTAAGAAGCCTTTAAACCATCCACCGATATTGCGTATAGAAGTACCACGAGGTAAATCGGGTTGCATCAGCCTCGTTTCATTATCCGTCTCATCCGGTTTAAAAAAACATAAAGAACGTCCATACTCAAATATAGTAGGAGAATATAAACCATATGGCCCAAAACCGCCAACCGACAAGGTTGCTTTATTTGATGTAGCATAACTATATGCCTTAAAAGGATCCAGCACTTGGTTTCCTAAAACAACCAAATCAAAAGGAAATAAAGAATTTCTATCAAATTCAATTACCTTTGTTGCATTATCTCCCCGAGCACTAAAATAAAATCCCATTATTTTGCAAAGTTCACGCAATGCTACCGTTACAAAATCATACTTGTCTTCTTGGACATCATTTAGTGAAAACGAATATATATCATCACTATTAAAAATTATCTCGCCATCAGGTTTATCAAAAAAGCTCATCCCAACTTTAGCATTTCCAAGCCCTAAATCTTTAAATTTCCACTTTATCGTAGATCGCCAAGCTCTGGAAAGATCGTCACGCGGATCCATTTTGCAAGAATCCGTATGAAGAGTTGTTTTAGCAATTACATTACTTCCCCTCAACTTTCCGAACTTAACTTTCACCTTAATGGGTAAAGCGGTAGGCAACTGCTCTTCAAAAATACGGCAGGCATGTTCAAAAGCATTCTTCCTATCTAAATTTTGTTCCCACTCATTACCCTCATATATTACTTGAATAATTGTTCCGCCAACAACTTCTCGTACTATTGGTTTGAGAATACTCTCCTTACGAAAGAAGTCTCTCCCCAGACTAATCACCTCAATTCCGTCCTCTTGAGCATAAGAGAATCCCCCACACACCAAAAACAAGAATAATAGTAATAATTTTCTCATGATTTATCCTTTCTTTTATAATGGTTAGTACATCTCTATTCTTTCATCATCTTAAAGGTCGCTTCTCCTTGAGAAGATTTATTTCTATATAAAACAAAATATACACCTTGTATAAGGTTCGAAACATCAATCTCACTCATCGGAACTCCCACATATTTCACAAGCCGTCCTCTGGAATCGTATATAGATAAAGGAAAAATATCACTCATACCATCTTGCACAAACAAAATATTTTCTACCGGATTCGGATAGAATGGCACATTCTCCATTTTAACAGAGGGAGGGATAGATGTAGCCACTTTCGCAGTGTATAAAGTGTCTTCACACTCAACTGTTCCACTAAAATTATAGGAAAAAAAGCGAAAACAACGATCCCCATCATAAAAAGGCAAAAGACCAATTCCTTTGTCCGCATCAACGTCAGCCGTAAAAAACGAAAACATTATATGTCCTGTAAAAGATGAATATTGTTCCCAGCTATAAATATATTCCATTCTATCAGAAGTGATCTGTATCGTCATGTATGCGTCATCATATATATTCCATTGGGCATCGTAGTTACTCCAAGTTACATCCAACACTCTAACCTTCGGTAAAGAGGGAAGTAAATTTATATAAAAGTCTTTATCAAGTTGTATTTTTTGTCCTTGATACTCTCCCGAAAAGGTTACTTTCCCTTTAAAATAAACTGAGCTATCGTTTTCTATCGTGTATCTTCGATACTTGGGATCAGAATGTCCATATCCTGCCAATGAATTTATCACAATCCCATAATCCAATGAAACTGCATCTTTCACTTTCACGTAATTTCCCTGCTCTATTTCGACTCCAAAGTCCCATTCGCAAACATTCGGATTTATGATCTTCCCCAAATTATCTACAACATGAAAAGCACAACTATCATCCAGCAATAAAGCTCCGTACTCATCTAAAGAGATATCACTCGATTTTATTACAGTTCCAGAAAGAGTATAATTATTTTGCGCATAGATACTCAAAGAACAAGTAACAATCAATATAAAAACCAAACATTTCATCACTGACACATTTTTCGGGTTACTGTTTTGCCATTCGTATATGTAAGTGTTACGATGTATATTCCTTTTGACAAACAACTAACAGATTCATAATTATCTGTTCGAAGGACTATTCTCCCCTGCATATCCCTTACTTCTATTTGTGCAATTTCTGAGTTTATAACCTCTTCTTGTATTAAAGTAGAATGATTTAAGAGTTCCATCTGACTTGGAATTTCTACAGTATAATATGCTTTTCCCTCATTATTACTTAATTCCATATCAACCCAAGACATTCCTATCATAAAAATACGTTTAAACCTGAGATGAGCAATATAAGGTTCATAATAAAAGTGCGTATTGACTATATCGCCAAATTCTTCAGACTGTTCTACATAAAGATAATCAGCCCCATCATATATCACAGTGATATCAAGATTATAATATCTTGTTCCAGGAATTGGAGTTATAGAATCCACTTTCACAGAGATAAAAGTTGGTTTAGTACTAAGATACACATGAAATACTTTAGACATCTCCTTACCATCAACAATAGCATTCAAGCTTATTTTACCCTTAATATCACCGTTTACATTTTTCCTATATTTAGCTAAGGCATCCACTTTATCTATTGCAAACTCAGAAGATTCTCCTTTTTTTATGAGAACATAATCCATCTCGTTATTCAACAATTCATATTTCCACGAATACTTTGTTATATTTCCGGAAGGAATCTCCACACGAAAATTATAACCTCGCGTAGCAGAAGCCATCCCCGTATTATCAATACCATCTGCTACAATTTTCAACCCTTTTTCCGGTTCTTTCCAACCAATTGTCTCAAGAACTTCCTGTGTTTTTCTATCTACTTGCTGATTCTTGTCTCCAATTCTCATATTGTATGACATCAAATCCCCTGTTGTATCAAAATAACTTAGATAATTATAGCCCCGAAATTCCGGTGAAGCATATAATTTAAGACTCTCATTATTAGGAATTTTATAATAAACATTATTTCCTGTTACAAATGAAACAAGTTCCTGACTCGTACGCCCATTATTCGGCATTTCATTTAAACGCACGTTATTGGAATTTATGACATAATTATCAAAAGGAGAGAAACACCTTTTTGTAAAGAAAACAACTCCTTTCGCGGAATTATCAAAAACGGTTGATCCAAATCCTAATGACATCGCAATGGCACGCAACATTGCCGTTGTAAGATTCTTCTTATTTATTACTTCATCACTAAAGCTATAATCCCAATCCACATCGTCATTTATTTTAATTATAGCATCTACACTATTTACTCGCCCATCATCAGTCAAGAAATTCATAAAAAGACTCTGAGGATATGCTTTACTTTCACCAAGAAGAAAGGAATACAAAACCTGAGCCTCAAAATCCTCTGCTCCCACCCCCATTTTCTCTTTCTCAAATTTTAGAACAACTTTCTTAGGGATATACAACTTTTCTTCCCACAATTGTGCAGCAACTTTTATACAGCATTGCATTTCTTCGCTCATTCCCGCTTCACATTGTACTTCAATAATCCCTCCAAAATCACTATTAGAACGTTCTGTTCGTAACAAGCAAGGCTTTATGGTTTGCAAAGCTGTTGGAGCAGTATCAAGACGCCCTTTAAAAACCAAAATCGTATCTTGTTGAGCTATCAACAAACCGATGCTCTGTGCCATCAATAGAACGATTAATATCGGCAAATGCTTCTTCATCATCATATTATTATTAAAAGGTAGTACACTAAAATTAAAAAGAACTATTTCAATTCAAACCATCCATAGATATATCCACCTTATGAATTTGAAAGTTCCAATAAATAAACTCCGGGAGTATAAGCATCAATAGGAATACAATATTTCCCAGGAATATCGATCAAAAGGGAATGAGAAAGAAGTATTTGATTCTTGCCGACAATGGTCACTGTAATATCACTACCCACTTCCATAAATTCTAATATGAGAATGTCTTTTTCAAGAGAAGCAATGACAGGTATATAAGGAATAGAACGATGGTCACCTTCATCTCCAAAATCATCGCCTTTCCAATGACCATCTAAATTGATTTTCCCAAACGATGTAATAACAGGATTATTCCTTTGTGCAAAAGCCGTACAGTTAAGACAAATCAATAATAATAGAATAGCACGTGTTTTCATTTCTTCAGTGTTTTTTAATTATGCTACAAAGCTAAGTAATTAATCTGTACCTATCGCAAACACAGAGGTAGACAGGTTATAATACTATAAATCAAAACATTGTGTCCAATAAATACATATTTAGTGGACAATTTCAATTTAGCTTTCTTGCATTTTTTGAAGAAATTCATTTAAAGATTCCTCTTTCTTTAGCCTCAAGCGCTCTTTCAGCCGGGATTTTGCTTTGAAAATAGTACGAATATCCTTACTATCAAAAACGACCATCAACTCTTTAGAGGTAAATCCTAATAATATAAACGCCAAAAGTTCAATATCATGTTTTGTCAATTGATTATGTTCTTCTTTCAATTTAACGAGAAGATCTGCATGTAAGCAATTTGCCAAATTAAATATTTTATCCCATTCTTTAGAAGTCAGCTTTTCGGCTATGACGGTTCCATTCTTCAATATCTTCATAAGTTCGCTCACATCTACTTTACTACGAAGTTCTACATTTTCCTGAGCAAGTCGGTTTATTTGATAGGTCAGGTCTCTGACTTTGGAATCCGTCTCCTTTGTTTTTTCGTCGTCCTGTTGTTTATACCTGTTTATTTCATTCAAAAACACAGCAATCTGCCTGTTGTTTTTCTCCAATGATTTTTCGATCTGTTTTATTTGTAATTTCGCTCGCCAATACCTATTATAAAAATAATACGTTACACCCAAAAATAAAATGGATACCACTATAGATCCCAATTGCAATATCCTGTTTTCCAATTTAATCTGTAGCTTTTCTTTTTCTAATCTCTCTCTCTGATATCCTGTTTGAAGACGCATCAGGTCTTCCCTTTTTTTCTCATTTTCAGCAATATATAATAGTGAATCGGACTTTTCTTTCAAAGTTAAAGCTTGTTCATAGTCATGTCTGGTTTTGGCTAACCCGGCCAAACAGGCATAAGCGTCAGAACGGGTAAACAAACTGCGGCTATCCAGACAGCATTTTAAATATTCTTCCGCCAACTCTTTCTGCCCCATCAGTTGATATAAACGCCCCAAAGACATATAGTGCATTGTAAGTCTATCTTCGCGAGGTTCTTCATCAATTATTTTTAGAAAAATTTCTTCGGCTTTAAGATATTCTTTTTGAAAGCTATACATCATTCCCAACATTTTAGAAGCCCCTATTCTCAACAAGACGGGATTATCCGAAAGTAGTTGCAAACTCTTTGTCGCGCACTGATAGACACTATCCATCTCCTGTTTTAGAAAAAAAGAACTTCCTATCGTCTGATAGGTATAAGCAACCCCCAATGTATCTTTTGCCCGATAATAGTAAACAATAGCCAGCCTGCAGGTATTGATAGCCTCATCATAAAGCGATTGTTCACGATTTAAAATCGATATATCTGTAAGCAGTAATCCCATGATTTTGTATTCCTCCGTTTTTTCCAAAATGTGCCGGGCATCCAAAAAAGTTTTCATTGCCCGTGACGTTTCCCGCTTTCCTTGAAGCACCCGCCCGTAATAATACAACGCTTTGCCGTACTTTCGTTTATTACCGTTTTTCTTGAAATAATCAACAGCAAAAGTGATGGAAGAATCGACAGACATATCCATATAATTTTTATCACGTGCCTGTGTCAACAACAACACATAATCTGCCCGTTTTTTGTCAGACAAATCATCAGGATCGGATATTCCACTCAACAAATGCCAAGCACTGTCCGGATACATCTCCATACACGATTCTGCCCGTTGAAGAGTCGTCACAATCTCATCCGGCCTGGAGACACACGACCAGAAAGCTACAATAAAAAGAGATAAAAGGGTAATGGTGCTTCCGTTCTGTTTCATTTGTGCATTGCATTAATTATTCCAACACTACAAAAATATAAAAAACGGAACAAACCTCCTCCTTTATCTCCAATTTATCTCAATATATGTATGACAATGATTATAGATTATAAAAGAACAAACAGCATTTTTCACCAGACAAAAGAAAGTTTATATTCAAAGAAAAGGAGGTTTCCCCTTGATGCCTTGTAGAAACCTGTTAGTGTAGTCCGATACCCGGCACTTAAGGCGAAACGACATAGGAATAGTCCCGAATCATGCCTTTAACCGGATTACAAATCGGCTTCCTTTCCCCAGCTCACTCTGTACAGTCAGAGTTCCGCCATGCGCTTCTACAAAATCTTTAGAAATAGACAGTCCTAATCCACTCCCTTGTACCTTTGTTCCGGGCACACGGAAATAACGGTCGAAAATACTTTGATGATAACGCGGATCGATACCTTTACCAAAATCCTGTACATAAAGTTCCACATAATTTCCATCCTGTTGTGCACCGATAACGACACGGCCATTTTCTTTAGAATAACGGATGGCATTGCTCAGCAAATTGGTAAGCACCCAAGCTATCTTCTCACTATCTACGAACAGTTTACTAATTTTCTCTTCCGGATATTCCACCTCAATCTGTATATTAAATTTATCAGCTTGCACCTGATTTGCCTTGATTGCATATTCTATCAGTTCAATAGGCTTAGTGATTTTAGGCATCATTTGCAATTTTCCGGCTTCCACTTGCGTCATATTCAGCAACTCTCCGGTGATTTCAAGCAGACGCTGGCTATTTTCCTTAATGCTTTTAGATAATTGCCCCTGTTCTTCATTCAAAACTCCCACACGTTTGTCCTCCAACAACTGAAGACTCATCATGATAGCGGAAATAGGAGTTTTCAATTCATGGGAGATCGTAGAAATAAAGGTGGTTTTAGCAGAATCCAATTCTTTGAATTCCGTAATATTCTTCAAAAGAATGACATCCCCCAACCTATGAGGTTCACCTTGCCCAACACCGGTATTATTAATAGGAATATAGGAAGCCTTGAAATAACTTTCTTTATTGTCGGCATATATCTTTAATGGTTCTTCCTTATTTCCGGGAGTTACCAGTTCACGAATCAAACGGCGGAGCAGGTCATTCTTCAATGATAATTCCTCTGCCGACTTACGAATGACATTTTCCCTTTTCAAGTTAAGAACATTCAATGCTTCATTATTGATGAAAAGAATCTCGCGTTCGGTATTCAAACCGATGATCGGTTCATTGATACTATTTACAATAGCTTCCAAGAACTTTTTGGCTGCAAGAATATCGGCCAAAGTGCTGGCCCGGTATTCAGTCAAACGTTCCGCCATGCGATTGAAACTGTCGGCTACTTCACGAAATTCTTCATTTCCTTTCATCTCGAGCCGTTTCTCATAATTATGGTTGGCTATCTCAAGAATTCCCTGTTTAAGTTCTTTTATAGGCCGACTGATGGAGCGAGGAAGCCAAAACAACAAAAAAAGTCCCGTCAGGATGCAAATTCCTCCCGTGACAGAAACCCACAGCAAAGCGCGTTCCAGCCCGGGCATAGCTGCCGGACTATCGGGCTCGGTAGCTGTCAATATCTGCAAATTAACAACAGAAAGCGTCACCAGCAGGATAATCATGCCTGCCAACATTCCAATACCCAAAAGTAATTTCGTTTTTATATTCATAATAAATAATTTAGTAATGTGTCAAATATGCCAATGTGCCAATTAAAGAAATCGGGTACATCTGCACATTATCTATTCCACTGCAAGTATAATCAAATCTACGTTCGCTTGTGCTAAATCAGCCAAAAACTTTTTATAACCGAATACGGTAGAAAAGACTTTCGGTATACGGAGATTCGGGCTCCCCATACAAATTGTGGTAATCTGCTTTTCACGGCAAACATCGACAATACTTTTCAATATGTCTTTCGATTGTACCTGCACAACCTCGCCTCCCAATTCCGCCACCAATTTAAAATGATTCAACAGATATCGTTGGCTTGCTAAATCAATTCGATCCATACTCTCACGCGGAGTCTGCACATAAAGTGCAATGAAAGAGGTATTATAACGGGTAGCGAGCCGCGCCACCTTACGAATGATCCGTCTCGGACTTTTTTCATGGCTACTGATGCAAGCCATAAAACGTTCATGCCGTATCCCGACGCTGGCTACCACCTCATTTTCCACTTTCTTCTCGACACGCAATGCTACCTCTTTTAATGCCAACTCCCGAAGCTGAAGAATGTTCTCGGTTTTAAAGAAATTATTCAAGGCCATCTCTATTTTTTCCGGACGATAGATTTTTCCGGCCTTCAAACGGGTTATCAGCTCTTCGGCAGTAAGGTCGATGTTCACCACTTCATCCGCTTCTTGCAACACACTATCGGGCACCCGTTCTTTCACCTCAATGCCACAAATATCCTGCACTTCTTCATTTACACTTTCAATATGCTGAATGTTAATAGCAGAAATCACATTTATGCCTTCGTCAAGCAGAGTCATTACATCCTGCCAACGTTTTTCATTTAAACTCCCTTCCACATTAGTGTGGGCGAGTTCATCCACAACAACAATCTCCGGGTGGATACGAATGATGGTTTCCAAATCCATCTCTTCCAGTTCTTTACCCTTATAAAAGATTTTCCTCCGGGAAATCACCGGTAGACCTTCCAACATTGCCTCCGTACCGGCACGCCCATGTGTCTCCACATAACCAATCCGCACATCCACACCATTATCAAGCAGTTCACGCGCTTCTTGCAACATTCGATAAGTTTTACCTACCCCGGCAATCATTCCGATGTAAATTTTAAACTTCCCCCGGCGCGACTTCTTTATCAGGTCCAGAAAATGTTGTACACTTTCTTCTCTCTCCATCCTATATCTATTTAAGAATGACATAGCCCGTAACAATAATCACTATTGCTACGAGCCCTACAACTAATTCATGAGATTCTCAAAAAAAATGTTGAAATCACAATCAAGGTCTCAACGTTATCCCAAATACCAAATGGGCATCCTCCATGCGGGGATTCCAGATGGCCTGCGCAAAAACAGGTAATGAGAATTTATCCGTAAGCCGAATGGCCGTAGTTCCTTTCAATGCTACATTAGTTACAGCAAAACCATTACAATTATATTGTCGAGCCGCCTTGTAAGGAACAATACCACAAGTTACATTCAAATCTACTGATTTTAAAGAAAACGGATAATTGAATTCGACATAAGAGGAGTAATTCTGCTTTTCCTCACCTTGGTCGTTCAGTTTCTTGTCCATACCAGCAAACATGGTATACCATGCAATAGATAAAGGAAACTTTTCGACCGGTAACGTGTAAGCTAACCCAGCCTCAAAATGGTGAGCCGTTTCATGACTTTTAAAGTTAAAATACTTTCCACGTCCTTGACCTGCCCACCAAAGATCGGCAACCGAGAGAGTAAGACCACTTTCACCAAATGTATAAGCAGCTGTCAGATCAATCTCTTTATTTGCCATCCCTTCGGTGGATGCATACCCGTCAAAATCAGTAGATCCCCAAGCTGTCAGCGAAAATCCCCCGACACTGAATGCCAAGGTCGGTTGAAAACTCGCTCCTGTCTGATACATACCACGCCAAACATAAGAACTGACAAGATCTCCCTGAACTGTAAATTCCTGTGCATTCGCATTTGTTATCCCCATGAAACCAGATACTGTAACAGTTAATAAACTAACAACTAATTCTTTACTAAAAATCTTCATACCTTAAACTATTTTTTTGCTTCTTCCAAAGCTACATTCAACTTTAATACATTTACTTTCTCTGTCCCAAAAAGCCCCAACAAAGGTTTTTCCACGGATTTATCTACAATCGCCCTTACCGCTTCTTCGCTTAAGCCACGTGCCTGGGCCACTCTTTTTACTTGTACGTAGGCACAAGCCGGAGTAATATTGGGGTCCAAACCCGAACCACTGGCCGTCACCATCTCAGCAGGCACCTCACTACGCTTCAAATAGGGATGATGAATCAGGAAAGAATCGATACGTGCCTCTACTTCGGCCAAATACTCAGGATTAGTAGGCCCCTTGTTGCTACCACCGGAACTGGCAGCGTCATAACCATCGCCGGCACACGAAGGACGGCTCCAAAAATAAATATCTTTTGTAAAAGCCTGCCCTACATTAGCAGCTCCGACAACTTCACCATTTAATGTTACAACTTCCGCATTACCGTTGTTAGGGCCGGCAAATTGTGCAAACAGCCACAAGACAAAAATGTAAAACACAGAAAAAAATATACAGAAGGCAAGAGTTATTTTTAATGATTTCAATAAAGTTTTCATTACTACACGATTTAGAAGAATATACTAACCACCATATCTATTAATTTAATACCCACAAAAGGTACGATCACGCCACCCAAACCATATATAAGCAGGTTACGGCGAAGTAACGCACTGGCGCCTATCGGTTTGTATTGTACTCCTTTCAAAGCCAACGGAATCAAAATCGGAATAATAATCGCATTAAATATGACAGCCGAAAGAATGGCGCTTTCAGGACTGTGCAATCCCATAATATTCAATGCAGCCAATTCAGGGATGGCCACCATAAACAATGCAGGAACAATTGCAAAGTATTTGGCAACGTCATTGGCAATGGAGAAAGTAGTCAGCGTACCCCGAGTCATCAACAACTGTTTTCCGATTTCCACGATTTCGATCAATTTAGTAGGATCATTATCAAGGTCAACCATATTTCCAGCCTCTTTTGCTGCCTGTGTACCGCTATTCATTGCCACTCCCACATTGGCTTGTGCCAAAGCAGGAGCATCGTTCGTTCCGTCTCCCATCATTGCTACCAATTTACCGGATTGCTGCTCTTTTTTAATATATTCCATCTTGTCTTCCGGTTTGGCTTCTGCTATAAAATCATCTACTCCGGCTTTCTCTGCAATGTATTTAGCAGTCAAAGGGTTGTCACCTGTCACCATTACAGTCTTCACTCCCATTTTACGCAGACGTTCAAAACGTTCCTGAATACCCGGTTTAATAATATCCTGCAATTCGATGACACCATTCACTTTCTGGTTTACACAAACCACTAACGGCGTACCACCATTACCGGAAATAGATGCAATTACCTCTTCCACTTCTTTCGGAAATTTATTTCCAGCTTTCTCTACCATCTGACGAATCGCATCAAAAGCCCCCTTACGGATCTGAGTCCCATCGGCCAGATTAACACCCGAACATTTGGTCTCGGCTGTAAATTTAATCATATGAGCACCCGTCGTATTCAGATTTCTCATTCGGAGTCCGGATTCGCGCCCCAACTCTACGATGGATTTTCCCTCCGGAGTCTCATCGGATAAGGATGCCAATAAACAAACTTCAATAAAGCTACGCTCATTGATACCGGGAGCTGCGTGAAATCTGGTCGCTTTCCGGTTACCTATGGTAATTGTCCCGGTTTTGTCGAGCAGCAAGGTATCGATATCCCCTGCCGTCTCAACAGCTTTACCCGACTTCGTAATCACATTTGCCCGCAAAGCACGATCCATCCCGGCAATACCGATAGCGGACAATAAACCGCCAATAGTAGTGGGAATCAAACAAACGAACAAAGAAATAATTGCGGCAATGGAAATCGTTGTGCCCGGATGGTCGACATTCGTATAATCGGCAAAAGGGATCAAGGTTATACAGACAATTACGAAAACCAATGTAAAACCTGCCAATAAAATAGTCAATGCAATTTCATTCGGCGTTTTCTGACGGGTAGCACCTTCTACCAATGCAATCATTTTATCTAAAAAGCTCTCTCCGGGTTGTTGTGTAACCAACACTTTAATGTTATCAGAAAGCACTTTCGTACCACCGGTTACAGAACTTTTATCACCTCCGGCCTCTCTGATTACCGGTGCCGATTCTCCAGTGATCGCACTCTCATCGATAGAAGCCAACCCATCGATTATTTCACCATCGGCAGGAATCGTATCCCCTGCCTCGCAAATGAAAATATCACCTTTCTTCAATTTCGAACTGCTTACTGTCTGTACTTTATCTCCTACGAGTACCTTTGCGGGAGTCTCTTCACGGGTCTTACGCAAACTATCGGCTTGCGCCTTTCCTCTTGCTTCGGCAATAGCCTCGGCAAAATTGGCAAACAATAAGGTAATGAACAGTATCACAAACACGACAAAATTGTATCCGAAAGTACCGTATTCCGTTGTTCCCAATGAAAGGATCGTGACAGCGAGCATAATGGCAGTCACTATCTCCACGGTAAACATAATCGGATTCTTTATCATCATCCGTGGGTTCAATTTCACGAACGACTGCTTCAAGCTTTCCATAACTTGCTCCTTTTGAAATAAAGAAGCGGATTTATTATTTTTCATACTTTTCTTTCTCCTTTTTACTTTTTATAAGCTAAAATGTTCGGCAATCGTGCTCAATGCGTGTACCGGGAAGAATGACAAAGCAGCCACAATGAAAATAACAGCAAAAGTCATAACACCAAAAGTTGCCGTATCCGTTTTCAAAGTACCTGCACTCTCCGGAATGAATTTCTTTTGAGCCAGTAACCCGGCGATGGCCACCTGACCTACAATCGGAATAAAACGACTCAGAATAAGTACTATACCGCATGAGTAATTCCAAAAATAAGTATTATCTCCCAGCCCTTCGAAACCGGAACCATTGTTGGCCGCAGAAGAAGTATACTCGTAAAGCTGTTCGCTCAATCCATGAAAACTTGGGTTGTTCAACCAGCCGCCTTCACTCGTCACGAACTCCGGATGATGTGCGTACAGGTAGCTGGATAAAGCCGTGCCTACCAAAATCACAAACGGATGAAGCAATGCCACAATGGTCGCTATTTTCATTTCGCGGGCCTCTACTTTCTTTCCTAAAAATTCCGGTGTACGCCCTACCATTAATCCACTGATAAACACTGCTATAATAATAAAAGTGTAATAATTCATCCAACCTACACCGACACCACCAAACCAAGTATTGATCTGCATATTCAACATCTCGATCATACCACTGAGCGGCATGGTAGAATCATGCATACTGTTGACAGAACCATTGGATGTGACCGTAGTCGTTACACTCCAAAGTGCACCGGAAGCCGCACCGATACGTACCTCCTTGCCTTCCATCGCTCCGCCGGCCTGAGAAATTCCCATCTCATCGATACGGGGATTTCCTCCCATTTCCTGACTTACATTAATAAAGACTCCGATTAAATATGCAACCAGCATTACACCAAATATGCTATACGCTAACTTTTTCCGTTTTACGTAGAATCCAAAAGCAAACACCATTGCCATCGGGATAATCAGAATAGACCAACACTCCACTGCATTTGTGAGGAAAGTCGGATTTTCCAAGGGATGTGAAGAGTTGACGCCAAAATAGCCACCCCCATTCGTTCCTAATTGCTTGATAGGTATAATAGCAGCCGCAGGACCTTGTGAAACCATCTGTTCCTGACCTTCCAAAGTAGTAACTTTCATCTTTCCGTCAAATCCCATCGGAGTTCCTTGTAGAATAAGAATGAAACCTACAATTAAAGAAAGTGGCAGTAAAATACGGGTACAACTCACCACAAGAAATTGCCAGAAATTACCGATAGTCTTGGTCGTTTTAGCAGCCATCGCTTTCATCATACCCGCCATGGCCGCCATACCGGTTGCCGCCGTAATAAACTGGAAGAGCATGATAACGAATAGTTGTGTGAAGTACGTCAATCCGCTTTCGCCACTATAGTGCTGCAAATTACAGTTCACCATAAAGCTGATGCAAGTATTGAATGCCTGATCAGGAGTTTGCGGACCGTTTCCATCGGGATTCAACGGTAACCATCCCTGACTGACCAAAAGAACCATCCCCCAGAAAAACCAGAAAGCATTCAAAATCAATAATGCCTTTAAAAACTGTTTCCAGTTCATTTCCTCCTTCGGATCGATGCCGCATACCTTATAAATTAATTTCTCCACGGGAGCCATAAAGTCCGACCACGTCTTCTCTCCCTTATAAACCCTGGCAATGTATTTTCCCAATGGATAGGCGAATACCACCATCAGGACAATTTGCAAAGCCACACCTAATATTTCTGTATTCATTGCTTTAATACGATAAAAAGTAGTTTAAAACTTTTCGGGTCTGATGAGCACATACATCAGATAACCGAAGATTGCGATACCTATTACAAATAGTATTGTATACATAATTCTAATTCTCCTCTTTCTAAATATTCTCAAACCAATCTACGCATTTCCAAAATAGCCAGAAGCAAGCAAAGCCGCTAAACAGGCAGAAAATGAATGATAATGTTATTCCCATGTTTTTACCTTGTTTTTAAATTGTTATTAATTGTTTTTACCAGACTTGCTATATGCCAAATATATGCCAAAAGAGAAGATTATATCACAATCAATTATATATCAATAAATTAGGTTCAACGATAGGCACACACAAAAATAGTGTAACCCTTCCATTTTGAAAAGGATTACACTATTTTGAAAAGCCCCGGCACACTTGTACCATATCGACTTTTCCTAACGGATATATATCGGATTAATTAAAAAGGTATAACAGTATCACACCCTATCAATGCATCATTCATCAAAGTTTATATTCTTCAATTTTACGGTATAATGTGGTAAGCCCGATCTTCAATAAACGGGCAGTTTCGGTTTTATTTCCCTTGGTATACTCCAATACACGGGCAATATGCCGCCGTTCCATCGCTGCCAGTTCGAAACTTCCCGGAGCGGCCGCTTCATCCGACCGTTCATAATGACTGTTTTGTATTTCAAGAGGCAGATCGCATACATCCAAGCATTCTCCGTCACATACTATCAAACTACGTTCAATCACATTCCGTAATTCACGAATATTTCCTTTCCAGCATTGTTGGCTAAGCGCAACAAGAAATTCCGGAGACATTTTCGTCACCGAATAAGAAAGTTTCTCTGAGAATTTACGGACAAATGCCTCCGCCAAGATTTTAATATCGCCACTACGTTCACGCAATGGTGGAAGATGTATCTCAAAAACAGAAAGACGATAGAATAAATCCTCCCTAAAACGTCCGGCTACTATTTCTTCCGGCAGATTACGATTAGTAGCGGCAATAATACGCACATCCACCCGAGTCGGTTTGGTATCTCCTATCTTTATATATTCACCGGTTTCAAGAATACGGAGTAATTTCGCCTGCAATTCAAAAGCCATTTCTCCAATCTCATCCAGAAAAATAGTACCATTATTGGCTTCTTCAAAAAGCCCTTTCTTATCTTTCAATGCCCCGGTAAAAGAACCGGCTCTATGACCGAACATTTCACTCTCCAGCAGTTCCTTACTAAATGAGGAACAATTGACAGCTACAAAATTCTGTTTTCCACGTTTACTATTATAATGAATAGCTTGTGCAAACACCTCCTTACCGGTCCCCGTCTCACCGGTCAATAACACCGGGACATCAGTCACAGATACCTTTTGAGCCAACTGTACAGCCGCTTTCAACGCCTTAGAATCGCCCAAAATAGAATCAAACGAATACATCTGTCCCACCTTCTTTTCCAGTTTCTCAAGACGTACATTCATCCGTGCCTTCTCTACAGCGCGGCTGATTAAAGGGATGATTTTATTATTGTCATCCCCTTTTGTGATATAATCAAAAGCACCGTTTTTAATAGCCTGTACCCCATCCGGAATATTGCCATGGGCTGTGAGAAGAATAACCTCCACATTGGGAGCCGTTTTTTTAATGGCCAACACTAAATCAACGCCGTTTCCATCCGGAAGAAATACATCACACAAAGCCACATCGGGAGAATGAAGTTCCAATTGTTTCAATGCCGATTTACAATCACCGGCCTGACACACCTCATATCCTTCCAGCTCCATCATTCGTGCTAACAAGCTACGAATCTGGGCTTCATCATCGATAATAAGAATTTTACTCATGATTCAAAAGAGCGGTAAAAACAGGATTCGCAAATATACGTCTTTTCATCTTATCACCCAAACCTTTGGCATGCCATTTGATTTTTTATAGATGAGATGTCATAAATACCTATTTCTGTTTATACTCTTTAAAATCTTTTAATCGCCCTTTATTATACATATTCCATACCTTCGGAAAGTACAATACATCACTTTTATCTGCCCACTCAAAATAAGCTTTCTCTAACGACCTCACTTTTTCCGGATATTCTGCAGATAAATTATTTTGCTCCGTACGGTCCTCTTTAATATTATACAATTCCCATTCATCGCCATTACAGTTTGCAGATACCAATTTCCAATCACCCTTACGAACCATCCGATTACCTTCATGTTCTGCATATATATAACGTTCGGGCATTTGCTCTCCTTTCACTATCGGAAGAATAGATATCCCAGACATCGGTACTATCTTTCTCCCATTATATGTTTCCGGATAAGATGTCCTCGCCAATTCAATACAAGTAGCCATTATATCTGAAAATTGTGCAGGTTGATGATCAATTCTTCCTTTATTTTTCATACTTTTTCCCCATCGAATGATACAAGGGGTTGCAATTCCCCCTTCGTGGGCATAATGTTTATATAAAGTTAGCGGCGTACAGCATACATTCGCCCATCCAGTACCATAATGATGATAAGTACCCGGAAGTCCCATCAGGTCCAACTCGTCGCCTACATGAATATGGTATTCCGTTCCTGTTTTTTTATCAAAACCAAATTCATGCCACTCTGCACAAGCGCCATTATCAGAAATGAAAACGATAAATGTATTATCCAGTTCTCCATTTTTATACAGTGTATCCAATATTCGTCCGATATTCTGATCCATGATATCCACCATAGCAGCATAGATTGCCATTCGTCGTGCCAAATCTTTCTGCTGATCTTTATTCAAACAATCCCATGCCGGAAGTTTATAATTCGGCTTATTTTGAAAAAGACTTTCGGGCACTACTCCTCGAGGACTGAATACCGGTTTTCCCTGCATCAGCCCCAGATTACAAATTTTCGCCCAACGTTGATCACGAATTCTATCCCACCCCTGCATATAAGTTTCCATGTACTTATCCGTCACCTCTTTTGGTGCATGCAATGGAAAGTGAGGAGCATTATAAGCTAAATACAAAAACAAAGGTTGTTTCTGTTGATTAGCTTGATTTATAAAATCAATGGCATAATCAGTTATAACATTAGTAGCATAAAATACACCTTCCTTATAAGTGCGTGGTATGCGATTTTCCGGTAAACGAATATACACATCCGGATTCCAACAAGAATTAAAACCTCCCAACAGTCCATAATATTCTTGAAACCCACGCTGAACTGGGTTCGATTTATTTCCCAAATGCCATTTCCCAGCCATTGCAGTAAAGTAACCAGCATCCTTCAGTACCTCAGCGATTGTCACATTATCCGAATCGGAGCGAAAACCCGAATACCCACAAGGCCAAGTAGAGCGATTTCCTTCCATATACCCCAGCCCTGTCTGATGAGGATATAATCCAGTCAGTAAATTAGCACGTGACGGACAACTGCGTGCGCTATTATACATTTGGGTCATACGAAGCCCCTCCCTCGCCATTCTATCCAAAACAGGAGTCTGAATTTCTCCACCGAAACAGCCTATATCAGAGAATCCTAAATCGTCCGCCAATATAATGATAATGTTAGGCCTTTCCTGTGCAAAAATAAATTGTCCGAGAATCAGACCTCCTGTCAACGATAAAAAATATTTTTTCATATTGAATAATATTCTATTTACACTTTCCTTTCAACCATTGTAATCGGGCCGCCTCTTGCTCCGGGTAAGTCCAATGACCGGTTTTCAGATAAAGATGTAATTCCTTTGTTCCTGGAATAACATTATAAGCAGCATACATAGATGTCGGAGGACAAGTCACGTCATTATACCCCCAGCTATACCACCCTTGTACTTTCACGCGACGGGCAAAATTAACTACATCGAAATAAGCCAATGTCTCCACCTCATTCATATTCGGTTGCACATTTCGGAAATAATGTGGCCAACCACCTGCCCGTCCATTCAAATAACCGGCATAATCACAAAGAGCCGGATATAATGCAGCCAAGAACTTGACACGAGAATCCAGACCGGCCGTGACAATAGAAAGCGCTCCGCCTTGACTGCCACCGGTCACACCAATAGTAGAACCGTTAAATTCTGGTAAAGAATAAATAAAATCTATCGCTTTCACACAACCAAGATATACCCGCTTGTAATAATATGCATTGCGGTCATTTTTATTGAATCCCTGATATCCGTTCAAAGCTCCAGATGACAAATTTCTATATACTTCTTGAGACATATCCATAGGAATACCATGAATGCCGATCTCCAGCGTAATTATATTGTCTCCCAAATTTACACCTCTGTAAGAACGGATACCGGCTCCCGGAACTTGCAG
>NZ_HF991085.1:69528-75142 GCF_000432295.1 Bacteroides sp. CAG:189 | reverse complement strand
CCGGAACTTGCAGAACCGCCGGGTAACTCCCCTTTTTCTTCGGGACAATCAAGATTCCATACATACGAGAACCCGGACGATCGTTCTGAAAGCTTATATGATATACATTTTGAGTCGAAGTACATTTCTCTGGTAACAATATCATTTTAGGATCAAGAGGAACTTTACGAATCTCTTCAATAGATTGGTTCCAAAAACTATCAAAATCTTTCGGCTCAGAAGTAAACGGTAAAATCCGTTTCTCATCAATAGCCACCGTAGCCATCCCTTCATAATTATAACCATCCACTTTAGCAATTACTTTACAACGCAAAAATCCGGGTTCCTTCAGTGACGCTTTCAAAGTAGTCTTACCTTCTTTTAAAAGCACATCGGACTTCTTTTCAACAGGAAAAGATTCCGGTCCTATTTCATAATCCACTATCACGTCTTTCAACAAGTTCTCATCTTTGAAAACCTGAACAGCAAAAGTAACCTCTTCTTTCGACTTATATTTCCAGTCAGTTCGATTAGGAGCTACCACCACATTAACTAATTTCTGAGCAGGTTGAGCTTTTAGCCCGAAAGTACCTCCCCATAATAATGTCATGAGGAAGTAAAATGAAAATACATTTTTTTTCATATTAAAAATCTATTAATTTACGATTATTCAACTTAATCTATTAATTTATTTCTGTCATAATCAGGCGTGAATCTATCACCTTCATATTTCATCGGTATCAATCCGGGACGACAAGTAACATCATATTCGGAAGCCTGCGCCCCCCTCGGATTAAAAAACATAGTGGCCCACCAATCACCAGCTTTATCCATAAACAGATTATTATGACCACCTCCCGTTATCGCGTTATAACGTTCGCCGTACGGCCCGTATACATTATCAGAAGTAGCAATCACACAATCATAACTATAACGCGTATGTTTATCAGTAATTCCTTTCTTTTCCACATAAGTGTCTCCTGCCGAAGTTCGATGTGACCAAATAGCCTGCACCAAGTGATATTTTCCGGCATGTTTAAAAATAAAAGCTCCCTCAATATACGGTTCCGGAGAATATTTGGTTTCTTGTATATCCTTAAGTTCCTCTGCAAAACCACTCATATCAGGTTTCATTTTAGCGATATAATGATTATGTCCGACAAAGTAAACTGTCCCGTCTGTATCCTCAAACAAACTACCGTCTATTTGATTAAATAAAGGCCGATTCCTATTTCCTGCTATATTCTCATAAGGACCTTCCGGGTTATCCGTCATACTTTTTAATATAAAAGATCCTTTTCCACTAGCTGACTGATTAAGACAAGCAACAATAAACCACTTTCCTACACTCTTTATATAATGCAGTTCGGGTGCCCAAACAGCGCGAAAACAATTATCAAGCGAATCCCCATTAATCGATCTTTTTGGATATTCTTCATCAGTCCGATATATTTTGGGCTCTTTTTGCCAAGTTCCATCGCGCTCTAATGACCAGATCAATCCGCATGACTCCCATGTTTTCATATCTTTAGAACGCCAGAGATATAAACCGTCATTCCAATCCCAACAATGTAATTGTCCCCTAAAAATCCGATTAGGAGCAACAGTAGTACCCGTCATATAATAATAGCCATTAGGCCCTAAAGTTACCCATGTGTCTCTCATCCAATAATCAAATTCCGGTTTCACAAAAGATGGAATACGAGTTTTCGGTTCGCGTGTATCTGCTGCTCCGTATTCTTGAGCAAAAATTGAAAAAGCCATCGTCAACAAGCATACAGATAGAATAAATGTTTTTACTAAATTTTTCATATACTACGTTGTCATCCTTTCGATTAAAAAAGAAATAGTTCATCTAAAAATGAGAATAGCTACAAAATACGAAAATCAAAATTAGATTTAATTTTAATTTCAGGATTGATAATGAATGAAGTAGAAATTACTTCACCCAATACTCCCTCAGTCGTAACAACTGACATTTCTTTCACTCCTTCGACATATTCACCCGTATGTGGATTTATAATATGTTTACGCTTGTGCGAATCATTACCCGAAGTCGTCAGAAATTCGTTATAAAGCCAACCCTCTTTATCTTTAGCTAACCGGGAAGAGACAGTTCCTATTTTCCATCCTTTCCCATACGGATGGTTTCCCATAGCCAGAATAGAACTATTGCCTATATTAACAAGAACATCACAAGAATTATTTCTGACAAGAATATCTTTTACCCTGTCAAGTGCATACCCTTTTAAATAACCGGATAAATCGATCTGTACATCCGGATGGGAAAAGAATACAGTTTGATCCGTAGTACTAAGTAGGATGTCATTAATTCCATGCCGATAATTATTTTTAGAGTGTATCGTAACATCAAATACCCTGTCAGTCTTCCTATTATACTCAATACATTCCGACAAAATTGAAAATAATTCGGCAGTTATCTCTATTGCCGTACCACTAGCTAGGCGATTAATGAGGCTTATTTCACTCGTAGGATTAAACCGATTGCCTAACCTCTCTATTCGTTCTATCTCATTATAAATTTCTTCAGTAACAGCCAATGAATCAACCTGTGGTTGATTGCATAGTATAAGATCAATACGTGTATGCATCGCCTCGAACCATGCATAATAAATCGTTTTGCATGTATCTATTTGTTTATATATGTATTGGACAGGCATAAAATATTAAAAAACAATAAACAAAAACAGTCAGCAGTTAACCCTACCCGAAACAATCCGTATTCAATGTCCCTTATCAAACATGATTAATCAAGTTCTTTTATTTTAATATTCCGGAACCAAACTTCATCTCCATGATCTTGTAACAGGATATGTCCCGTTTCGGCGTTTCCGAAGTTAGGCCAAATATGATATTTACTATAAGCGACCAATGCATTCCACATTTGATTATTACGTTCATATTCCACTATTTTCACACCATTCAGCCAATGTTCTACATGATTATTTTTCACTACAACAGTAGCATTATTAAAAAGACCGTCACGGTATGGTTTACCGGCTTTGGCAGGTATCAAATCATATAAACTCCCTAACTTTCTGTTTCCGTTCACACCTAATTTCGCATCCGGATGCCTTTCATCATCAAGAATCTGAAACTCGCATCCGATAGAAGAGCCTTCACCCTTATTCAATTCTGTATCAACAAAATATTTCACTCCACTATTAGCTCCCTTGGTTATTTTAAAGTCAACACTTAAAATAAAGTTTCTATATTTTCTAATGGTAACAATATCACCACCATTAGTAGATTCACCACCATCCGATTTCAGAACTTTTAAAATACCATCTTCAATTACCCAACCTTTATCAGGAAATGTTGTAGATCTGGCCCCACGCCAGCCATTAGTGGTTTTACCATCCCATAACAATTTCCAGCCCTCTTCCCGCTCCTGTAACGACAAAGTATTAGATTCACTATTTTTTTGTATAGTCTGTGAAAAAACAGTAGTTACGAACGTTGCCATTAAAAACAACAAAGCAATCTTTTTCATTTTATTCGAGTATTATTAATATTAATTATTTTTTTTACCAAGATATACGCAATCAACAAAATACTCCGTAGTAAATACAGAACAACAGCCAACAAAAACACATAACCTACTTGAGTTGCTATTTCTTTAATAGAAGTACCATAAGTAACAATAGCATAAACATTTACCAAATTAGCCAAAAGAAAGCAAATCAAAAAAGTACGTATCTCTACTTTTTTTCTTTCAGCTGTTATAATCGTATCTTTCATAAAACAATTCTTTTATGATTCAAATAATCAATTTTATATGCATCAGGAAAAACTACAGCCTTTTCGGTCTCAATAGCTTCATGTCCAAGCAAACACAAAGCTGTTGCATAATAACCTTCTTCCGCGATATATTTGGGTTGTCGGTTTGTAATAACCGCTTCAACAAAAGAGTCCATCATTAAAGATGTTCCATCACTTTTAGGCCGTTCGCCCAAAATATATTCACCTACATTGTTATTCGCCGTTTCCGGTGCCCAACTCGTTCCCGCAAAGGGTAAAGAATCAAAAATTCGGTTTTCAACATCATTGATTAGCTGTAGAAAACCGGAAGCCGGCTCTACTGTTTCAAAATAATATTTCCCCTTCTCAAGTTCCATCGTTCCCAGATTTCCCAATATCTGTTCTTCCAGACCATAAAACTTATTAGAAATAATCGATTCAAAATTCAATTTTACACCATTATCAAAAATATAAATACAAGAAACATTATCATAGGTTTCGCGCCCATCTTTCCAATAGGTGATAGCACCGTGCCCCATGACTTTGTTGGGTATATTATGCATCGCCCAGGTACCGATTTGCACTTGATGACAGGCTAACTCAGTCATCAATCCCTTAGAATACTCTTTATACAACCGCCAATTTATATGTCTTTCCAGCTCTGGTGAAGGGACAGGACGACGCCAGTCATTGTTACGAAACCAATATGTACGAAAACCTTCCAATTCACCGAATTTACCTGCATGAATCATTTCCATAGCCTGTATGTAACGAGGATCAAAAAGGCGTTGCTGACCAGTAAAAAAAATCTTACCGGTAGTTCGGTGCTTTTCATACATCCGAAAAGAATCTTCTATTGTCATAGCCAACGCTTTTTCACAGTATACATGTTTACCGGCCTCAAAAGAATCAATCGCTATCCGAAAATGAGTATTCAGAGGCGTTGCTATAATAACCGCTTCTATTTCTCTATTCTCCAGCAGCCTACGATAATCATCATAAATCGTTGCCGTCGGATAAATCTTGAGAGCCTCATCAACGGAAGGTTGGTAGATATCGCATATACCGATCACATTCGCTTTTACGTTATTCTTTAGAAAACTCATTAAAAAACGTCCACGTGAACCAACTCCGATAATTCCTAAGTTCGCAACAAATTTATCCGTATGTTCTGCATCAGAAAGTACCGAAAGCCAAGGGCTGGATGCCAATAAAACGCTCCCTCCGGCTATTCCTATATTCTTTAAAAAGTCCCGTCTGTTCATAAATATTTTTTACAGTTTATAGAATTCCTCCCACTCCTTACGAGGTGGTGTTCCGACTAACAGTTGATTGGCAATGGCATTATTTGTAATTTGTTTCGAATTCCGATCAAATAACAATTTACTATTTAATCGTTGCGCAATTACCCCTAAGCAAAAGACTTGACTAAGCGGGCCAGCTATATGGAACGGAGACCGTGTTTGTTCCTGTCCCTTACACGCCAGCAGGAAATTCTCATAATGATTAGAAGAACTTTGAGGTACTTCTGGAAGTTTGGGGGCAATGTCATTTGCTTTCTCTTCAGGAATGATAGTCAGTGTACTACCATGACTTCCACCTTTAAAGGTCAATTCTTTACCATATATTATTTTTCCGGGATTAAGTTGTGACGGTATAATTTGTCCACTGGAAGGAGGCGGAATATTCGGATCTAAATCATTATTTCCATATCCGGCTGGTAACGGTGGCAAATTATCGATCCCATCATACCACGTAACATCGCAAGCAGGCATATTACCACGCTCAGGGAAGCGGAACAAAATAGTAGAAGAATAAGGAAAAAAGAACTTATTATGTCCGTTTGCATAAAGCATATCCACCTCAGCAGGAA